>NZ_JBWKXQ010000007.1:0-179853 GCF_059423125.1 Variovorax sp. GW531-E2
AAGCGGGTCTGCGATTCGGGTCAGATGCTTCCCGCGGCCCGCGCATCAGGCAAGGACGGCCTTCGTCAGACTATTACGCCGAGCTGAACAAGACGTTCAGTGCGCCGGGCACGCTGTCCTGGTGGCACAAGACTGTGGGCACGATGTACCACCTCGCCGAGCGCTCGCCGGCCTTCAAGCCGGTGTTCGAAGCCGCGCAGGCCTTCGTGGACGACGTGAGCTTCTTCGCCAACGACGCCGCCGAGTTGGCGCCCAAGTTGCTGCCGAAGCTGGAGACTTGGCGCGACACCCTGAAGTCGCCTGTGGCTGCCGCCGATAACAAGGCTGTCGCCAAGCCAGTGTTCGAGGGCACGCTGACGTGGGCCCGCGACGAGCAGGGCAAGGCCGTGCCGGTGCAGAGCCTGATCGATGCGGCCGCCGGCCTGACCTCCGAGCAGAAGGCGCAGCGCCTGCTGCGCAACGGCCACCTCGACGAGCGCATGCTGAAGGCGTGGCAGGGCATGCCTCTGGAGTCCTACGAGAAGGCTGTGGGCACGCGCTTCGAGTCGCGCATGCTGCAGCCAGGCGTGGTCTGGAGCGATGCCGAGCTGCGCTCCATGTTCAACCTCAACGATGGCCAGCTGGAGCTCTATCGCGAGTTCCGCGAAGCCACCGACCGCAGCCTGGACACGATGGCGCGGGCCGACATGCTGCGCTACGCAGGCGACGACGCCAAGGGCCTGCGCGGCAGGGTGATGGATGCGCCGGATGCGCAGACGGCCGCAGTGCTGATCCGCGACCACCTGGTGCAGCTGGCGGGCGACCAGCCCGACCGTGCGACCCTGCTGCTGAACACCGCCAACGGCATCATCGACCGCGCGGACAAGGTGCGCGACCTGCAAGCCCGCGGCTACGCGCCGCTGTCGCGCTTCGGGCGCTTCACCGTCGATGCAGTGGACGCCGCCGGTGAACGCCAGTACTTCGGCCTGTTCGAGACCGCACGCGAGGCCAACACGATGGCGGCGCGCATGCGCGAGGAGTTCGGCGAGGCCGGCGTCAGCCAGGGCACGCTGTCCGAGGAGGCCTTCAAGATGTTCGCCGGCGTGACGCCGGAAACGCTGGAGCTGTTCGGCAATGCCCTCGGCCTCGACTCCACCGGCGACAGCGCGCAGGACAAGGCCTTCCAGGACTACCTGCGCCTCACGAAGACAACCGCAGCGCCATGCGCCGGCTGATCCACCGCAAGGGCATCGCCGGCTTCAGCGAAGACGTGGGTCGCGTGCTGGCGACGTTCGTGTATTCCAACGCGCGGCAGACCGCCGCCGGCCTGAACATGGGCGACCTGGGCGAGGCTGTGACGGCCATCCCGAAAGAGCAGGGCGAGCTGAAGGATGCGGCCGTGCGCCTCGCCGACTACGTGAAGAACCCGCAGGAAGAAGCGCAGGCGGTGCGCGGCTTGCTGTTCGCGCAGTACCTGGGCGGCTCGGTCGCATCGGCGCTGGTGAATGCGCTGCAGCCGGTGCAGGTGACTTTCCCTTGGCTGAGCCAGTACGGCGGCGCCAAGGCTGCGGCCGCACAGATCGGCCGGGCCGCAAAGGATCTGGCCGCACGCGGCAAAAACTACGAACCTGACCTCGCGGCCGCGCTCAAGCGCGCCGAGGCCGAGGGCGTGGTGGCGCCGCAGGAGGTGCACCAGCTGATGGCGCAGGCGCGCGGCGCTGGCTCGCTGCGCTCGGGTGACGGCACCCGGGCTGGTGACCTGCGCGCGCGGGGCCAGAACGCGCTGTCGCGCGTGTCGCTGGCATGGGGCAAGGTGTTCGGCGTGGCTGAGCAGCTGAACCGCCGAATCACCTTCATCGCGGCCTATCGCACCGAGAAGGCGCAGGGCATTGCCGACCCCGCAGACTTCGCGCGCAAAGCCATCACCGAGACGCAGTTCCTCTACTCGAAGGCCAACAAGATGGAGTGGGCGCGCGGTGCCGTCGGCGGCACACTTCTCACGTTCAAGACGTACAGCGTGGCCTACCTGGAGCTGCTGCACCGCATGTACACGCAGGGCGGGCCCGAGGGCAAGCGCGCGGCGCTGCTGGCGCTGGGCATGTTGATGCTGATGGGGGGCGCTGGCGGCCTGCCGTTCGCCGAAGACCTGGAGGATGCCGCCGACGGCTTGGCGCAGATGATGGGCTACAACTTCTCGGCGAAGAAGGCGCGGCAGGAGTTCCTGGAGAGCCTCCTGCCGCGCGGCATCGCGCAGTTCATCGACAAGGGCGTGAGCGGCCTGCCGGGCGCGCCGCTCGATGTGCCGGGTCGCCTGGGCATGGGCAACCTGATCCCCGGCACCGGGCTGCTGCTGGAGAAGACGAGCCACGCGCGCGACGTGCTCGAGATCGCGGGCCCGGCCGGCGACTTCGCCAGCCGCATCCTGTCCGGCGGCCGTAGCGTGTTGACGGGCGACGTGGGCGCCGGCATGCTGGAAATGTCGCCAGCAGCCGTGCGCAACCTTGTGAAGGGCGCCGACATGGCGGCCACTGGCATGTATCGGGACGCCAAGGGCTACAAGGTGCTCGACACCGGAGCGCTAGAAGCGGCCATGAAGTCCATCGGTTTCCAGCCGGGCAGCGTGGCCACGATCCAGGAGGCGAATCGCATCAGCCAGGGCGCGAAGGCCTTCTACAACCTGCGTGCCCAGGAAATTCGAGCGCTGGGGGCTCAAGGCCTCTTCGAGAGCGACCCCCAGAAGGTGCAACAGGCCCGCGACCAGGTGGCGACGTGGAATCGAAAGAACCCTGAGCAGCCGATGCTGGTTCGCATCCCCGACGTGATGCGCCGGGTGCGCGAGATGCGCAAGTCCAAGGATGAGCGGATCGCGGACACTGCGCCGCGCGCGATGCGGGCACAGATGCGGGAAGACCTGGCGCGGACGAAAGCGGATGCCGCCTGAGCGGCTAGGAGTCGAGGAGCTTTTTCATCTCCTCGATCTTCGTTTCCGCGAACTGCTTCAGGCTCTGCGCCCAATGCATTTCGGCGGTCAGCTTTTCAACTTCCGCGTCCCTGACCTTTGACATTTTTTCCTCGCATTCCTTGATCTTGTCCAGGGCTTGCTGTAGCAGCTTCTCTGCCTGTTCGAGGATCACGCGGGCACCGTGCTCGTTGATTTCAAGGCCCATTCTGGAAGTCTCCTTTGTGGTGAGCTGGCTTGCTCGTGCTGAAACATTTCGAGTCTAGGCCCCCTCTAGGGTTCGACCGAAGGTGCTTGCCCCGGAATCATCCGGGCTCATGCGAAACGAAACCATCGACACTCTGGCCGCCATCGGCGGGAAGGCATCCGTGACCGGGGTTGGCATGACCGGCGTCGGGTGGTTCCTCTCCAACGAATTCTTTGGGCTGGTCGGCGCCCTCGTCGCCGTCGGCGGACTGGTGCTGGCGTGGTACTACAAGCGCGAGGCCAACCGCCGGCAGACAGTCGAGCACGAGCTGCGCGTTGCGCGTCTGCGCCGCGGCATGAAGTCCGACACCGACCTGGCCGCGCTCGGGGAGGACGACTGATGCAGCGCGTTCGCATCGCCGTTGCCGCGCTGACCCTTTCCGTCGCCGGGTTCGCCGCGTGGCAAGCAAACGAAGGCAACGGCCCGGTGACGGTGCGCGCAGGCGGCACCGAGGTGTTGCACCCCTACGTTCCGACACGGGGTGATGTGCCGACCATCGGCCACGGCTCGACCCACTATGAGGAGGGCAAGCGGGTGACGCTTGCAGACCCCCATCACGCGCCGGCGCGCCGCCGAGCTCGCGCGCAACCTGCACCGTGCAGAAGAGCAGCGCTTCGCCGACTCGCTGCCGGACGTGAAGTTGCTCCAGGAGGAATACGACCTCTACATGGACTTCGAGGGGCAGTACGGGATCGGCAACTGGCTGAAGCCCAAGTCACCGCGGACGTGGTTGCTGCGCGGCGACTATCTCGGCGCCTGCGAAGCGCTGCTGGCCTGGCGCTTCCAGGCTGGTCGCGACTGCCGGCTGCCGCAGAACTGGGGCCCCAAGGGTTGCAAGGGCGTCTGGGTGCGGCAGCAGGCCCGACACAGCGCGTGCCTTGCTGCGCAATAGGAAAGGGCCATGCTTGATATCCGTAACCTCGCAATCTGGCTGCTACTGGCCCTCGCAGTCGCGGGCTGGGGCATGGGCTGCGTCGAGCGCACGCGCGCGACCGTCGCACGCGCTGACCTTGCAAGTGAAAAGCGCGACCGTGCGGAGGAGGTTTCGGCTCGCGACCGCGTGGCGCTGACCGATGCGCTACGCTCTTCCGAAAAGATGGCTGCGCATGCGGCCGCACAACAGGTACTCACCCATGCACTCGCTCAAGAAACTGCTGCTCGTCTCGCTGCTGAGCGCAGCAATGGCCAACTCGCTGCAGGGCTGCGCGACGCCTTCGCAGCCTTCGCCGCCCGTGATCGCGCAGAAGCCCAAACCCACGCAGCTGGCGCGGGTGATACAGGAGATCGACCCAGCACCATCGACAGCCTTTTTGGCGAAGCAGGAGAGCTACTTGCTCGATTTGCAGGCCTTCAGGAGGAAGCTCGCAGTATCGTCACACGTCGAGACAGTGAAGTGAAGGCGTTGAAAGCGCAGCTCGACGTTGACAGGGCT
Organism: Variovorax sp. GW531-E2; assembly: GCF_059423125.1. NCBI lineage: Bacteria > Pseudomonadati > Pseudomonadota > Betaproteobacteria > Burkholderiales > Comamonadaceae > Variovorax > Variovorax sp. GW531-E2. The sequence continues at coordinate 4,618 of NZ_JBWKXQ010000007.1, forward strand.
TTTTGCGTGCCGTGACAGGCGGCTAGCGGCCTTTCGCGACGCAAGGGCGAACAGATACTATCGGCCACTATCAGCCAGTCACCAACTTCGGCTTGCGCGTAGGCCAGCGACTGCTCGGCCACACTCAAACCTATGCAACGCAAAGACAGCATTCCACGAGAGGCATTGACCCAGGTATTGGGCGCGGTTTACCAAGGCTCACCCGTGGTGATGGAGGGCTATGCCGTGCCCGGCTGCGAACTGATGCAATTCGACGACCAGCCAGCGCTCGAGCAGTTCATCGCCGCCGAACTGGCAGCCGGCCGCCCCACAGCTAATCTGGCGCTGCACTATCCCGAGACGGGCGGCCTTGCAGTGCAGGAACGCATCGATCTGAGCAATCCCGCCGCCAATGGCGCTACTTGGCGCTACACCCTCGGCGGATGGGGCCTCATACAACTGCAACTCGAATTCCGCCAGCCCGGCTTGGTCGGCTGTCGCATCGCGGTTAACAGCGCTGAACGCGCGCGTGCCTGGGCCAAAACCTACCCCCGCTTGGGCGAACCCGACCTGTGGGATTGGCCGGCGATTGAGAAGCACGCACGACGGCTGATCCGAGTGCTGCGTAAGTACGCATGATTAGCTGGGGCAACGGGTGAAAGACAGCTTTGTACCGCTGAGGTCGGGCGGCTGAAGGACTGCAACGGGCCCGTTCACGACGGCGGCGCGACAGGCTACAGTCGGCCAGAAGCCGACACTCATCTCCATCCTCCACTTGACCTCGCCTGTTCGCGTATTCGGAAGTACAGATCCCCAAGGACACTTGGCAAATCGCGATGAAGCACCGATTGTCTGAGACGCGCAAAGCCTTTCTTGGCCGGCCCTTTTCGCACACTGGAAGATTCTGGGGCGCCGCAACCGTGGCATGCGTTGTCGCGCCTGTCGGCTATTGGAAGCTTGCGCCTCTGGAGACGGGGCAACTCCCAGTACTTGTCGTCTATCTTGCTCTCGCTCTAGCAGTGGCCGTGCTGGTACTGGTGATTCGCAGGTGGCTACGGCCGTCCGTGGCTGTTCTCGAGAACACATTCATCGACGTCACTTCCGGCGGAATATCGCGGGATACTCCAACGTCCCGCACCTTGCTCCTGGCAAGTCCCGAGGTCGGCCGAGCAAGCCTCTACTGGTACGACAGTGAGTTGATGCGTGTCGTTCTCCACACGGACAGCCGCGATGTTGAAGTGCATGGTCTCGATGACATGGCGGGCTTTGTGAACGACCTTCGCACGACATTCGTTCGGCTCATATGCACCGACGTACGGCTGCGCTAAAACTACGACCGGCAGAATCCGGCCAGAACCCGACATTCGAATTCACCTTCTGATTTCAAGAACGATGAACCATCGCTGCGCCTTCGCGAACGTCCCGGCTTCCTCATGAAGTGCAGCCAATGCTCGAGCGTCATCGGTGTTTTTTCCCCGGAGTGGCAGGGCCAACGGGGGATGAACGAGAAGACTTGTCCCTCATGCGGCGCCGCGGTCGAGCCTGTCTTCGGCGCAATCAAATTTGCCAAATGGTTCGCTGGGTCAGGCGCGATGGTGGCAGCAGTCACGTTCGCCGTGAGCAGGTCCGTGGTCCTGGCCGCGCTCAACGGATTCTTCATTGGAGTTTGCATTGCGCTACTTCCGAGCATTGAGCTTCGGCCGCGCACGAAGTCCAATTCGGGAATTCGCCACGAACTGAATCGCCCGCGTGCCCTCCCAGGCTGGCTCAGTCCACCCGACTGGCTCAGGCTTGTTGCCAAATCGATGTGGGCCGTTTGCGCCCAGCTGCTGTTACTGCTCGTTATCGCATTGACCGTTCCGCCTCCATGGTCGGGAATATCGCTCGTCGTCCTCGGCGCCTTGTGCCTCTTGCCGTGGATGTTTTCGCCGGGCGCATCAATGGCTGCGAAGCTCGGCGCAGTCTGCCAAATCGTGGCGGGGCTTGCGATTCTTGTCCGTCACTAGGGCCATGTGCTCCGCTCGGCGGGCCGCGACGGCCTGAGCGTGTGCGCACTGACCGGCTGGCGGGGAACAATCGGCCAGAACCAGACATTCCCATGCAGCAGTCCAACGCAGTTATCGAACTCGATGCTCTTTTGACGAAGTCCGATCCGGACTCAATGAACTGGTGTGAGTACGCCTATGAAGACGGCGAAGAGCTTCTCTCTAGGCTGAACGCAGAAGACCGCGCAGTATTGTTCCGCTCTGCAAAGACGAAGCCAGCTAGCTGGCGCGGATGCCTGGTCAGCATTCTTCATCCATCTAAGGTCGACGAGAGCGAAGTGCTGATCGGTGCCCTTTCGGACATGGACGCCAACGTTGTTGGCGAAGCGCTACTTAGGCTCTACTTTTTCTGTGGCTTCAACCGCTCCGCCAAGGGCGTGTTTGAAGACGCGCGAATTCGAGTCGCGCTTTTTTGGGATAGGGTCAGATTGGACCAGAGCGTCGTGGAGCGGATTGAGCAGCTTTCTCAAAAGAACTCCTACCTTGCTGCCTATTGGAATGTGTTCTCGGAGGCCGCAGGCGCACGTGAACGGCGTCCGTAGATGCCAGCGGCGAATGACTGCTCTGGAGCAAGGCGAGAGACTGCAGTGGGCCCAAAGCGGCTCTACGCATCGCTCCAAAGCGGTCACTCATGAAACACCCAGTCTGGCTCTGGCCTACTTCTGGCGCCTCTATGGACATAGTTCTCCTCGCACACAGGACATCCTAGGTTCCACGTGTACAGCGAATGGACGGCGCAGTATGGCGTTTGGTTGCTTGGAGCGAACGAAGTCACCGTCAGTTGCTCGGTTCCGGCTTCGACAAATGCCGGCAGCCTTCCAAGCTCAACGTGTGCGTCTTCCCATCCCAAGAGTTGGAAGAGTTCAACCGGCCGGCCCGCATCCACCGCTGCAACTAGCAGTCGGTGAACGTCGATTTCTCTCCACCCGGTCTGGGCGGCCATCCACTTCCGAAATTCTCGCTTGGCGTCTCGGCGAATCTTGGCCCACACCGAGAACTCAGCTACCTCCGTCATGCATCTGATCTCCATGGCTCAGCCAGCCGCCCTCCCAACAGACCGCTTCGCCCCGATAAACACGCTACCGATGATCGTCGGAAAAAACGGACGCGCGAAGTCGCCGACGAGCTCTTATCTCCCATAGAACGCCTCCCGCTAAGCTAGCAAGAAGCAGGGCGTAGCTGAAGTACGCAGTGTTTGCGGTAGTCGTCTTGGAGACCAAAAAAGCAAAAAGCATGCTGATCGTGACTACGAATACGAGACGCCAGAAGAAAAGACCGAAGACCAAAAGGAACAGCAGAAGGATGGGAAGGTGATCCATTTTTTGAAAGTCCGGTTCTGGCCGCCTACAGCCATGACGCGCTATGGAGATTCCCAAGACGTTTGCACCACCAGTTTGCCAGCCGCGCGCGGCTGGCTATAGATATGTGCGAAATCCCCGCTCAGCGGAGAGTCAAAAACCACGATGTATTGTTTCCCTGGATAGAGCGTGCCAAGGCTGCACGAGTTGAACATCGGACTGCGTTCGTCGAGCAGTGGGAATCCTTTGGCATCAAGTTCGCTAGGGCCTGTTCCTCTGAGCCACTTAACCACCTTGAGTCTGGTGATGCCATTGGCCGACTTTTGCGAATACGCCGGATTGCCTGTGACAAGAGCGACCAGCGCGTCGGCATCGTAGAAGTCGCTCAGTGAGGCGGTCGGTTCGTTGTGCATCGCTGGCATGCACGCAAGAACACATGCAGGCGCCACTAGCAGCACCACCGAAAGTGAACGGCGGAAGGCTGATAGGTTGGTGCTGCGCCCTAAGGGAGCTGCACGGCTTTCAGCATGATTCTTCATGTTCTCCTCAATGACCGTTCGTTTGTGGGCGATGGCAGCCTTCGGCGAATGATCGCATAGACACTTGAACGGCCCCCTGTGGCGTTCGACGATGGCGGGATGGGCCGGCAGCATGCCGCCCCATGTCCGCATCCAACCCAGCAGCCAAGCGCAACCTGACGATCTATCAGGGCGCCACGTTGCCCTCGTACAGTTCGTAGAACTCGTCCTTGAACTTGTGCCGCCAGGCCTCCTGATCGGTCAAGGTGCGGCCAGCAATCACGATGGGGCTGGCGGGCTTCCACATGGGCGCATGCTACTTCGCGACCCGCGACCCGCGACCCGCGACCCGCGGCGCTGCCAGCGCCTGAGCCGCGGCGATGACGGCAAGCTCGTGTGGAGCTTCACGAGCCGCATCGACCCGAACACCGGGGTGAAGGTCTATTTCTTCGTCCAGGGCTTGGCCAACCGCCGTGCGGACGAGACGCGGTACTGTCTTGGGAGCCTGGAATGAGCCCCATCATCTGGGCGATGCTGGTGCGTTGGTGGAAGTGGTGACGTTCATTTCCCTTACGCAACACAAAGTCGATGCGAGCCGTGCGATTTTCGTTCGCTGCCGATCGACGCGGATGCAGAGCGTCGCTGAAAAATCAATTCACCAAAACGTAGCCTATTGTGTTTTGGTACGAATAACCAGCATTCAAACCCTCTTGATAGTCGGTTGTATCTAGGTGATCGTGATCTGCCGCTTTGTAAAATCGATACAAGGCGGTGAAGCCTGTGCGATGCGTGGGAGAAATGAAGCCGAAAGGGCCATCGAGATTTACGCCTTCGCAATTTGGGTCGCCTGAAATAAAGTGATCGCCGTCACCAGTGACGCAGCGATATATCTGCACCATCGTTCCATCAAAATTGGTGGAGTGGACCTTGAATGCTGTTGCCTCGAAGCTGTACCCCGCACCAGCACCCTCTCCATATGTGGATGTTAGAAGATGGTCTTTGCCGTTGTAAAATCGGAATACAGGAATCGGCAGGCTACCACTTGAATATAGAGAGTTTTGCGCTGCCATAACCTCATCCACAGTACCAATTGCCACATAGCAGGTGTAGGTGTGCTTTCCTACGGAAATAGCACCTTCGCGAAAAACGCAATTAAACTTGCTTGTTTCTCCTGGAAATCGAAAGCGTCCATAAAATCGGCCACGCGTGAAGGGTGACGAGGCTGTGTGAGGGAGATCGAAAGAGGTAACGCCCATCGCGTGGCGTCCATCTTTTGTGGCAACTATCACGGGCCACGCCTGTTCGCCCATTTGTTCGGAGGGAGTGGATAACGTACTGGACAATGTGCGTTTGACGGGGTCGTAAATCCGAAACTCTGTAAAATCCGGCGGCATATAGCCTGCTACAGCTTCGAAGGTGGCTTGTTGATGCGCTTCGGGCACATTGAATGAAGCCTCATAACGCACAACGTTTGGGATGCCTTGGTGGCCAATCGAAACTGATTTTTCAAATATATGGCCCGAGACGATTGTGGTATTTTGCGATGCTGTGGCCCCACTATCAGCACACCCTTCATTGGGTGTCGTGTTTGGCGCTAACCAGAACGCCATGTTGGTGCTTGTTTGCAGCACGTTGTTCGGATTCGAGTAATTTATTGGCACGCTTGAACTGGTCAGTCCAACGCCATCTGCATCACGGCCAGCTTCAGTAGGATTGAAGCATTCCCCAAACCTATCAAAAGACGATGCTGATTGCAATTCGCGCCCATGATCCTTGGAGTTTATGTATTCTTTCCCGCGAAAAGTCACCGAATAAATTGCTCCTGCAAAGCGATCTGTTGATGCCGTAATGCGCAAGTTGGAGTTAAAAACGTTCTTCTGAATTGCTATGTCACTGGCCCAGACAGATTGGACTAAGCCCAATATCGAGAGTGCTAGGCAGAGTTTGATTTTCATGTGAAGGGTTTAGGTTACAAGCGCAATGCTTGGATCAGCGGGGAAGGCTGGAGTCCGCCGAGCGGCTTTCGTGAAGTGATGGAAGACCGCCATCGGCGTCAAAACCAGCTCGCGGTCGATTGTTAAGACTGTGGGCGATGGCGTCCAGCTCATTTCTGGCTGTAGATGTCGATGCTGCCAAGAATTGCAGGCTCCCGGCTGGGAGCGCTCTTGGCTTTCGGGAGGACGGAGCTGACGAGCACCCAAGAAAAAGCCCGCACGAAGGCGGGCAAGGCGATCCCCGGAGGAGGGAGGATAGAGAGTGGGGACCGCAAATTAAGTCTAACGACTTAATTGTCCGAGGAGTGAGCGCCCGTGAAAAAGCCGCCTTCTAGGCGGCTTTTCGGCTATGCAGGATAGCCCCATCTCATAGCAGAGAGAGGTTGTCACCCTTCTTTGGAAAGGCACGATGAAATCGCGCCTTGAAAGAATCCCAGTCTTCTTCAGCGCGCATAAATCCGATGAGCGCGAACATGTGTTGAGAAAGCGCGACGTTGCCGATGTCATCGGAGAGCCATTGATGGTGCTTGGCCTTACGTTGCCCGCGCCCATCGCTTGGATTCTTCCGTTCCAATTCCTCCAAAACGCCAGGGCCAAGCCGCTCGTAGACAAGGTCCTTGATGTAAAGACCGACAACGCCAGGTCGACGCGAGGAACCATTCCATGACCACTTTTTAAGGCGGTAAAGCTCGCGGAAAAATTCCAACGGAAAGCGTTGCACCCAGGCTGCCAGCTCCTTGCGAATGAACCGTTCCAAGTACGCCTGAAGGGCATCTTTCGCTCGAATTTCTTGAAATCCTGTTGCCTCGTCGACCAGCGCGATGATGCCCAGAGTCGCAAAACCATGCTGCAGGATTTCAGCACGCTCTGCCAAGTAGCCTAAGCGGGCATCCAGCACCCCCTCCTGTGAGGCTTTCAAAATCGCGGAGCAGATATCCGGCAGCAGGGATGCTTCGTATCCCGCGGCGGGATTCCCACCATGAGGGGGAATGAAGCGAATCGGCTGATTTGCGCGCACGGCTAAGTTGTTGGTACGTATGCCCTTTTTCTCGAATCGCTCCATAAGAGCGACGATTTTGCGCACACCGCCTTGACCGCCTCCGTGCGACATTCCCAATGCGGAGTGAAGAGCTCGCAGAGCCAATACGCGAGTTTCGTCCGGCAACACGTAGCAATGGATCTCGATGTCGCCGATTCGGATTGGGCGATCCAGCGAACCGTGTGTGGCGATGGGCAATTTCGGTATCACCTCATCGGGGATAGCAACGCTTGCCATGCGTGCTTTTCCTCCTTGGCTGGAGATTGCCTTGCGGCGTTCGGGACTTAGTTTTTCTGCCCGTGCAATACCGCCTCTGGCACGTCTTGAAGGAAGCGAATCGTCACTCATGCAAGCACCTTTCTTTGAAAAGTGCTTGTATTCTCTCTAGGGAATGGAGGAAAGCAAGTTTATTTTCATATTTTCTGAAAAAATGCTTGCTAAGTTTCCTTGGAGGCAAGGGCGAGAACGTCTCGCCGCCAGTGGTGCCACGGCGCCGGGCTTGTTGCCGACGACCTCCAGGCACACGCCCAAGTGCTCAACCGGGATGTTCTCCCCAGGTAGGGCACCTCTTTCGATATACTGTTTAAAGATACAGTATTTCGGGGGGTGAATGATGGAAAGAATCCCTGCCACCCTTTGGATTGGCACCTGCGCGCATCGTTTGCATCAGCAATGGCACACCATCGACCCTATCGAGCTGGAAGAGGTCGCTCGCGACCTGTGGCGCGACGAACGCCTAAGGGCGATGCCACCCAACGACGCCGCCACTGATTGGCTCAGGCCGATTTGCGGGGGGAGAGTGACAGGCTCCGACGCGCACCTGCAGCTATCGTCGAGGTCGACGGCCGCCTCCACACGGCCTTGAGCCGCAGAGGGCATGGGTGCTGCTCATGCAGCCTTGAACGCCAAAATCTTTGCTCCGTGGCGCAGCTCGTCGAGGTGGTCGGCCCACAGCTGCATCATCTTGCGACGCTTGACCACGAACTCCGCGCGATCGTAGGCGGCGCCCAGCGGCCCACTCTTTCCGTGCGCAAGCTGCGCCTCGATGACCTCGAGCTCGACGTCCATCTGCTCGACCATGATCGTGCGCGCCATCGCACGGAAACCGTGGGCTGTCATCTCGGTGTTGTCGAAGCCCATGCGGCGCAGCGCCGTATTCACGGTGTTGTCGCTCATCGGTCGCTCGCCGGTCAGCAGGCTCGGGAAAACGTACTGGCCGTGGCCAGTGAGCGGCTTGAGGTCGACAAGGACTTCGACGGCCTGCTGTGGCAGCGGCACCAGGTGCGGGCGCCCGTTGATCTTTGCGGTCTTCGTGCGCTTCATGTCCGCCGCCGGGATGGTCCATAGCGCCTTCTCGAGGACGAGGTCTGACCAGCGCATTTGCCGGATGTTGCCGGGGCGCTGGAAGAGCAGGGCGGAGAGGTGCAGTGCCGCGCGCGTCGCCGGCTGACCAGCGTATGCGGCGATAGCGCGCATGAGCTCGCCCGCCTTCACTGGCTCCAGCACCGCGGCCATGTGCTTGACCTGCACCGGCACCAGCGCGCCTTGCAGGTCGGGCGCTGGGTTGCTGGTGCACCGGCCGGTGGCGATGCCGTGGCGGAACACCTGGCCGGACCATTGGCGCAAGGTGTGCGCAGTCTCATGCGCACCGCGGGCTTCGACGCGACGCAGAACCTGCAGCAGCATGGGCGCCGTGATGCTGGATAGGGGCGGGCTGCCAAGCCAGGGGAAGGCGTCCTTCTCCATGATGGAGAGCCAGCGCTCCGCGTACCGCGGGCTCCACGCCGAACTCTTGGTCTTGTGATACTCGCGCGCCACCGCCTCGAAGCTGGCATCGGTGTCGACCTTGCGCTCGAGCTTCTCAAGCTGCCGGCGCTGCGCGGGGTCGATGCCTTGCTGTTGAATCTTGCGGGCGTCGTCGCGGCCGGTGCGCGCTGCCTTGAGCGTCACCTCGGGATAGCTGCCCAGTGCTAGGCGCTTTTCCTTGCCGTCGAAGCGGTACTTCCAAAACCAGCGCCTCGAGCCGCTGGGCTCGATCTGCAGATAGAGGCCGCCGGAGTCGGCGAGGCGCAGCCGCAGCTTGTCGGCAGGGCAGAGGGTCTTCTTGCAGGCGGTGTCGGTGAGCATGGGGGAACAATTTCGGCGACTGAGGCTAAAACTGTACCCATTCCCCCGTTTGTTCCCCCAAGTTGGAGGAATCTCAGTGGTTTTTCGTGATTGCTCGTGAAGCAATACCGCCGGTCTCTACAGAGGGGAAATGGCTGTTCACGGTTCTTTGTGGGGGAACGTGGAGCCAAGAAATGGCCTGCCCGGAGGGGATCGAACCCCCGACAACCTGCTTAGAAGGCAGGTGCTCTATCCAACTGAGCTACGGGCAGATTCCGGTCGAGAAGCGAGGGCCGGAGCCTTCGGTCCTCGGGCCGCAAGCGGTGCGGCAACAGACCCGAAAAATCAACGGTCTGGACGCTTCTGCCTCTGACCGGGGAAGCGCGGATTCTACCTACATCCCTCCATGCACGACGCCTTCGGCGGCGGTCGTTGAGCGGGCGAAAGGGCGGGGTCGGCGCGGGACGACACCCTGGCGGTCTCGGCGGCCTGCTTCGACACGAGCTGCTTCTTGCCGCAGGTGCTGCACCGGTAGAACCTGAGGGCCGGCAGCATCCTCATCCAGGTTCGCCGCTCGATGCGGCGAAGGCCGGCCAGGCCGCAGGAACATCGGAGAAACAGATTCAGCAGCATCACAGAAGAGTTCAAACCGGGAAGGTGTCGACACTCTTTCCCCGACGCTGCTTCGCGGTTTGCGCAACCGTGAAGCACCCGCGTTCGATTCTGTGGGGGCGCAGGGCATGCAGCGAAAGGGCTGCACGCGCAACAGATTGCTAAGGACGGCGTTTCGACCGTCCGATGCCTCTGTGGATCGCTGGGGCCGAGAGGGCGTCAGACGTTTTCCGAGCGGTACTTCCAGACCGCGTCGTTCACCGCGCGTTCGGACGCCAGTTGCTTCTTTCCGCAGGCGCTGCATTGGTAGAAGCGCAGGCTCGAGAAGAGTCGCATCCATGGCCGGCGCTCGATGCGTGCGAGATGCCTGAGGCCGCAAGAACAGCGGGAAAAGTAATTCAGCATCGGAAAAGGGTCCAGGGGTGAGGGTTCTGTTGCGACGTCCATCCCTGACTCAGCTCTTCGGCTTTGTAAACGCGATTCCGCTTACTTTGTAAACACGATCACGATTGGCTTGATTCTGCGTGAGCGCCGAGGGCCTCGCGGGTAGTTCCTTAAGAAAAAGGTTGTCTTGACGGTGTAACAACAAGGCAGCGGCGTTGCCCGATGTACGGAAAGCCGTGGGTCGTGCTACGAAACGTCTAAAGGGCGGTGAGATTCGCGGTGATCGCGAGCGGCTCGGAAAAGAAAAAAGCCTGCAACGACTTTCATCGTTGCAGGCTTTCACTTTTCTTTTGGTCGGGGCGAAAGGATTCGAACCTTCGACCCTCTGGTCCCAAACCAGATGCGCTACCAGGCTGCGCTACACCCCGCCAAGCCTTCCATTCTAGCCCGAATAAGAGGCCGCTCAGCGCTTCTCGTACTGTGTCTTGCCAAAAAGGATCTCGCGCGCCTTGTCATCGGTGATGGGACGGCGCAGGTCGGCCAGCACTTTCACGCCGCGCTGCACGGCGGGGCGTGCGGCGATGCCGTCGAACCAGGCCTTCAGGTGCGGGTAGTCGGTGAGGGTGATGCCCTGGTTCTCCCAGCTGCGCAGCCACGGGAAGATGGCGATGTCGGCAATCGAATAGCTCGTGCCGGCGATGAACTTGTGCTTGGACAGCTGTCGGTCGATCACGCCGTACAGGCGCCGGGCCTCGTTGGTGTAGCGGTCGACGGCATAGGCGATCTTCTCGGGCGCGTAGATGCGGAAGTGGTGCGCCTGGCCGAGCATCGGACCGACGCCGCCCATCTGGAACATGAGCCACTGCAGCACGTCGTAGCGTTCGCGGTCGCCCGTGGGCAGGAACTTGCCGGTCTTGCCCGCGAGGTACACGAGGATGGCGCCCGATTCGAATAGCGAGATCGGCTGGCCGTCCGGTCCGTCGGGGTCGGTGATGGCGGGGATCTTGTTGTTCGGGCTGATCTTCAGGAACTCGGGTGCGAACTGGTCGCCGGTGCCGATGTTCACCGGGTGCGCGTGGTACGGCAGGCCGCACTCCTCGAGCATGATGTGAATCTTGTGGCCGTTCGGCGTGGGCCAGGAATAGACCTCGATGGGCGATGCAGGCATGTCGCGGGCTCCGGAGTGAGAGGGTTGTGACGGGAGAACGGCAGCATATACACGCCCCTGCGGTCGCGTGCGGGTGCGGGCATTGGCCGTTCGGCCGCTGGTCACCCCACCTGCCGCTCGTGCGCGTTGCACCACATCCAGTGTTCGCCGGGCTCGATCGACTGGATCACCGGATGCCCTTCGGCCCGCGCATGCTTCGTGGCGTGGCGGTTCTTCGACGAGTCGCAGCAGCCGACGTGGCCGCAGTGCACGCACAGGCGCAGGTGCACCCAGGTGTCGCCGGTCTTCAGGCAGTCTTCGCAGCCGCGGGGCGTGTGCGGTGGGGCGAGGTCGGCGGGAACGTGTTCGCAGGCGTGGATGGGCATGGGCGTTTCAGGAAAAGAAGGGTTCAGGCCACGGCCGAGGCCGACGACAGGTGCTGGTGAATCAGCGCCACCACCGCGGCGCCTTCGCCGATCGCGCCGCCCACGCGCTTGACCGAGCCCGAGCGCACATCGCCCACCGCGAACACGCCCGACACGCTCGATTCGAGGGCCGTGGCCGGGCGTGCCGGAAAGCCGCTGCTCGCGGCCGGGCCGGTCAGCACGAAGCCGTGCTTGTCGACCGACACGCCGCAGCCTTCGAGCCATGATGTCTCGGGCTCCGCGCCGACGAACAGGAAGATGTTGCGCGCGGGGCAGTCGTGCTCCTGGCCCGAGGTGTGGCAGCGCCAGGTGGCGCCGGTCAGGCCTTCTTCGGGCGCGCCATGCAGCCGCACGAGCTCGGTGTGCGGCTGCAGCGAGATGTTGGGCGTGGCCTCGATGCGGTCGATGAGGTAGCGCGACATGCTGGCCGCCAGCGACGGCCCGCGCACCAGCACGTTGACCTTGGCCGCATGGCGCGACAGGAACACCGCCGCCTGGCCCGCCGAGTTGCCGCCGCCCACCAGCGCCACTTCCTGCTGCGCGCAGATCTTGGCTTCGATGGCCGAGGCCCAGTACCAGATGCCGCGGCCTTCGAATTCGGCCAGGCGCGGCACGCCGGGGCGGCGGTAGCGCGCGCCGCTCGCAATGACGACCGTGCGCGCGCTGATCGTGCGGCCGTCGGTGAGCTTCAGCGCCAGGCTGTCCAGCGCGTTCTCGCGCGAGCAGTCGAGCGCCGCGACCTGCGCCGGGATCAGCATCTCGACGCCGAACTTCTGCGCCTGCACGAACGCGCGGCCCGCCAGCGCCTGCCCCGAGATGCCGGTCGGAAAGCCCAGGTAGTTCTCGATGCGCGCGCTGGCGCCGGCTTGTCCGCCGAAGGCGCGGCAGTCGAGCACGATCACGCGCAGCCCTTCGGAGGCCGCATACACGGCGGTCGCGAGGCCAGCCGGCCCGGCGCCGACCACGGCCACGTCGTAGAGCTCGTCGCGCGCCGCGGTGTCGACCATGCCGAGGCAGCGCGCCAGGCCTTCGTCGCTCGGGTTGACCAGCACCGAGCCGTCGGGGCAGACAGCGAGTAATTTGTCGGGGCCGTATTGGGCGAGCAGGGCGGCGGCATCGGCGTCGGCGGCGGCGTCGACCAGGTGATAAGGATGGCCGTTGCGGCGCAGGAAGTTCTCCAGCCGCGCCATTTCGGGCGAATCGGGCCGCCCGATCAGCACCGGCCCCGCCGCACCGGATTCGATGAGCGCCACGCGTCGCAGGATCAGCGCGCGGGTGATGCGCTCTCCCAGGTCGGCCTCGGCCACCAGCAGCGCGCGCAAGCGGTCCGGCGGCACGACCAGCGCCTCGACCTCTTCGTCGGCATGCCCGTCGACCAGGGCAGGGCGCCCGCTCAGCTGGCCGACCTCTGCGAGGAATTCGCCCGGCCCCTGGCGCGCGATCGGCACCACGTGGCCCAGGCCGTCGCGCTGCGTGACGGCGACCACGCCCTTGAGCAGCACGAACATGCCGGCGCCGGTCTCGCCGGCGGTGAACAGGCGCTCGCCGCGCGCAAAGCGCTGCACGCTGCCGAAGCTGGCGATGCGTGCCATCTCGGCGTCACTGAGGACGGGGAAAGTCTGGTGCAGGCGGCTGTTGGCGCCTGGTGCGTCGGTGGCCATGGGGTCGAACTCCGTGTCGCGAATGCCCCGCATTAGACGCCGAAGCGGCGCCAAAGCGACGCTGACGCGCGATGTAACAACGTCATGTGTCTGCCACGCCGCTGACATGCCGGTTTCATTGCGCGTGTCCAGACTCGGTCAGCAGAAAGGGATTTCCCATGAAAGAACTGCCGAACCCGACGTTTCCGCTCTCGCAGCTCGGACTGCGCGCAGCCTTGTGGCCCGCACCCGCGGCCGGAACCCCCGCCGTTGTTGCCGCTGCCGCCACCGTCGCCGCACTGGCCACCCGCACGTCGGTGCCCGAGGCGCCGCTGGCCGTCATCGTGCCGCCGGTGGTCGAAGCCAAGCCGGGCATCACGGTGAGCTGGGCGCGTCATCTGGATGACGTGCGCGCCGCGCAACGCCTGCGTCACGACGTGTTCGTCGGCGAGATGGGCGCACGCCTGACCACGCCGCTGGCCGGCCACGACATCGACCTGTTCGACGACTTCTGCGAACACCTGCTGGTGCGCGACGAACTCACGGGCCAGGTCATCGGCACCTACCGCGTGCTGACCCCCGCGCAGGCGCGCCGCGTCGGCAGCACCTACAGCGACACCGAGTTCGACCTGACCCGCCTGCGCGACCTGCGCGAGCGCATGGTCGAGCTGGGCCGCAGCTGCGTGCACGCCGAGCACCGCCAGGGCGGCGTGATCCTCGCGCTGTGGGGCGCGCTCGCCGGCTTCATGCACCGCAACAAGCTCGACACCATGATCGGCTGCGCGAGCATCCCGATGTCGCACAACGGCGTGACCAGCGGCGACGCGGCGGCCAGCATCTGGCGCCAGCTCTCGGCCAGCCACCTGGCGCCGATCCAGTACCAGGTGCAGCCGCGCCTGCCGCTGCCGGTCGAGCGGCTCGACAGCGCGCTCGACGTGGAACCGCCCGCGCTCATCAAGGGTTACCTGCGCCTGGGCGCCAAGGTGCTCGGCGCGCCGGCCTGGGACCCGGACTTCAACACCGCCGACCTGCCGATGCTGATGCGCATCGACGACCTGCCGGCGCGCTACCGCAAGCACTTCCTCGGCGCATGAAGCCGGCGGCCATCCGGCCCGACGCCGGGCCGCACGCTGCTTCGCTGTCGACGAATGTGTCAGGTTCGCTCTCTGTGGGGCAGGGCGCGTCACGCGAATGTCATGGAACTGTCACGGACGAAGTTGACACTGTCATATTTCAGCCGTCGTGTTCTCCCGTGCCGCTTGCTCCAGAATCAGTGCCCATGCCCTCCCTCTCCGCTGACCCGTCGCGCGCCGGCGAAGCGCCTTCGTTCGCGTTGCTGGACCGCGACCACAGCATCCTCTCGTTCAACGAGCGCGTGCTCGACTGGGCCCACCGGCCCGAAGTGCCGCTGATCGAACGGCTGCGCTACCTGTGCATCGTGTCGTCGAACCTCGACGAGTTCTTCGAAGTCCGCGCCGCACCGCACCTGAGCGCGGGCAGCGCCGGTGACCGCAAGGGCACCTACACGGTCGAGTCTTTCGAACGCCTGTCCGAAGCGGCCCACACGCTCGTGGCGCGCCAGTACGCGCTGTACAACGACGAGCTGATGCCGACCTTTGCCACGCACGGCATCCACATCGTGTCGCACGGCGAACGCAACCCGGCCCAGCGCAAGTGGGTCAGCGAGTACTTCGAGCGCGAAGTGCGCCCGCTGCTGATCCCCGTGGGGCTCGACCCGGCGCACCCGTTCCCGCAGGTGGCCAACAAGTCGCTGAACTTCATCGTGCGCCTGGGCGGCAAGGACGCCTTCGGCCGAGAGAACCCGATCCAGATCGTCAAGCTGCCGCGCGTGCTGCCGCGCCTGATCAAGATGCCGGCCAAGGTGTCGGACGGCAAGACGCTGTTCGTGGCGCTGTCGAGCGTGGTGCGCGCGCACCTGGCCAGCATGTTCCCGGGCCGCGAGGTGGGCGACTTCTCGCAGTTCCGCGTCACGCGCCACTCCGACCTCGCGGTCGACGAGGAAGACGTCAAGAACCTGCGCACCGCGCTGCGCCAGGGCCTGCAGCACCGCCACTACGGCCAGGCCGTGCGGCTGGAGGTGTCGGCCAGCTGCGCCGAATCGCTCGCGAGCTTCCTGCTGGCGCAGTTCAACCTGCCGCCGCAGGCGCTGTACCGCGTGCACGGCCCGGTGAACCTGGCGCGGCTCACGCAGCTCATCGACCTGATCGGCGAGCCGCAGCTGCGTTTTCCTCCGTACGCGCCGTCGTTCCCCGTCACGCTGTCGCCCGCCCAGTCGTTCTTCGAGCGGCTGCAGCGCGGCGACGTGCTGATCCACCAGCCCTTCGAGAGCTTCGACGGCGTGCTGGCCTTCCTGCGCGAGTCGGTGCTCGACCCGCAGGTGCTGGCGATCAAGCAGACCATCTACCGCACCGGCGCCGACTCCGAGCTCATGGACCTGCTGCGCGAAGCCGTGCGCCGCGGCAAGGAAGTGACGGTGGTGGTCGAACTGAAGGCGCGCTTCGACGAAGAGGCCAACATCAACTGGGCCGAGATGCTCGAGTCGATCGGTGCGCAGGTGGTGTACGGCGTGGTGGGCCTGAAGACCCACGCCAAGATGCTGCTGGTGACGCGCCGCGAGGGCAAGCAGCTGCGCCGCTACGGCCATCTGTCCACCGGCAACTACAACCCGCGCACGGCACGGCTGTACACCGACATCAGCCACCTCACGGCCGACCCGGCGCTCACCGCCGACATGGAGGCCGTGTTCGTGCACATGGCCAGCCAGAGCCGCCTGCCCAAGCTCAACCGCATGTGGCTGGCGCCCTTCGACCTGCACAAGAACCTGGTCGCGCGCATCGATGCGCTGGGGCAGGCCGCCGCCAGCGGCGAGCCCACGCGCATCGTCGCAAAGATGAACGCGCTGACCGACGAGGAGATCATCGGCGCGCTCATCCGCGCGGGGCAGAAGGGCGTGAAGATCGACCTCATCGTGCGCGGCGCCTGCACGCTGCCGGCGCAGGTGCCGGGTCTCACCGACAACGTGCGCGTGCGCTCGGTGATCGGGCGCTTCCTCGAGCATTCGCGGGTGTTCTATTTCCGCCATGGCGAGGACGAGTCGCTTTACCTGTCGAGCGCCGATTGGATGAACCGCAACATGATGCGGCGCATCGAGCTGGCCTGGCCCGTGACCGACCCCAACCTGCGCCAGCGCCTCATCGACGAGTGCCTGGTGGCTTACCTGCACGATGGGCGCGACGCCTGGGACCTGGGCGGCGACGGCATCTACCGGCGTGTCGACCATGACACGCACCCCGGCGAGGCGGGTGCGTCCCCCGCGATCGAAGCGCATGGCGCCCAGGCCGCCTTGATGGGCCGCTATGCATCACGAGGAAACCACCGTGATGCGTCCGGCAATTGAAATTGAAGAAGAAGTTCGAAAGACGATGAGCATGGACTTGATCTTCTGGCGTCACGCCGAAGCCGAGGACTGGACCGAAGGGTGTGACGACATGCAGCGCTCGCTCACCCCGCGCGGCGAAAAGCAGGCCAAGCGCATGGCCACCTGGCTCGACCGGCAACTGCCCGACGGCACGCGCATCGTGTGCAGCCCGGCGCGCCGCTGCGAGCAGACCGCGCTTGCGCTGGGCCGCAAATACAAGCTGCGCTCCGAGCTGTCGCCCGACACCACCCCCGACGCGCTGCTGGCCGCCACGGGCTGGCCCAACGGCAAGTCGGTGGTGCTGGTGATCGGCCACCAGCCCTCGCTGGGCCAGGCCATCTCGATGCTGCTCGGCCTGAAGCAGGACAGCTGCCCGGTGCGCAAGGGCTCGCTGTGGTGGATCCGCACCCGCGAGCGCGACGGCGACGTGCAGACCGTCGTGGTGACGGTGCAGGCGCCCGAGCTTCTCTAGCTGCCAAAGCCGTCCTTCGCCGGGAATACCCCTGCCTGACGCTTGCGGACAGGCGCTTTGTCACGGTTGCGGGCAGAGCTGGCAGGGCGCTTGTCTCCCGGAAAAAGGGGCGAAGCACTCATGCGCGCGCGCGGCGCAATTTCTACAGTGTGACTCCACGGCAGCGTGCTTTTGACGCCGATGCGGGAAAGAAGCGGTGCCGGTCGACCACATCACTGGGGAAGACGCATGAAACCGCTCAACACACTGCCAGGAAGCTTCATGAACATGCTGCGTGCAGACGCGGACATGCGGTTGAAGGCGCTGATTTTTCTGCTTGTTGCCGCAGCCCTGCTGTCGGGGTGCGCGACGAACACCGCCGCGCCTGTGGCGCCGACCCGTCATGATGTCGCCCGGTCGATCGAGAAGGTCGAGCTCATCTACAACCAGGAAGACCAACTGATCGTCACGGATGGCGGCGGGTCGGGGTTGACGGGCTTCGCAGGGTTTCTGGGACCCCTCGCTGCGCTGGTGGCCATCTCCGTTGATACCAACAGCCGACTGACGATGGCCGCCCGGACCGACCAGCGCAGCAAGGAGTTCACGGCCGCAGTGAAGAACAGCGGAGTGACCATGGGGCTCAACAGGCAGTTCGCAGAGCGACTGGCGGCGCGCCTGCGGGACAGTGGCCGCGAGGTGAAGCTGACGCCTTTCTTCCGCGCGACCGGAGAGCACGCGCAGATGCAGGTGCAGGAGCTCCAGCCGACGCCCGGCTACAGCACATTGATCTTGCGGATCACGACGTCCTATGGCGCGGCCGATGCGACATCGAGCTTCAAGCCGTACGTCTGGGTGGAGCAGTTGCTCAGGGACGAGAAGCAATCCGTCGTGGGCCAGACGTTGCAGGTCGCCGACGTGAGCGAGCCGACCTATCTCCTGTACGACGGCTTGCTCAAGGACACTGCAGGCGCTCGCGAAGGGTTGAAGCGCGGGCTTGACCAGATCGTGCAGCCGGCCTATGTCAGCCTGTTCGGGGAAGACGAGCCGCGCAAGGCCAGCGCTGCGGCAGTCACGCAGACGGCCGGCATCGACACGAAGTGAAACGGCTCAGGCGCCGCTGAGTTCCACGCGCCAGTTGCCGGTCTTTTGCCAGGCCAGCACTTCCTCGCGCAGCAGGTGCGCCGACTGCGGGTACATCTCGGCCCAGTCGGGCGCGCAGGCGATCGTGAAGGCCCTGGCACCGAGTGCCGCGAGGTTCAGCGCCTGCGGCTCGGGGTCGCGGCGCGCGTGGCACAGGATCACCGCCAGGCGCAGCGCCAGCAGCTGCATCACGAAGGTCTCGTCGTCCAGCGAGGCTTCGAGCTTGCGCAGCTTGCCGCGCTGGCCCAGCACCAGCTGGCCGAGGGCGTGCAGTTCGTTCACCGCGAAGCCGGGCGCGTCGGTGTTGTCGAGGATGTAGGCGCCGTGCTTGTGATAGTCGCTGTGCGAGACCAGCGCGCCGATCTCGTGCAGCTGCGCGGCCCAGCCGAGCTTGCGCAGCGCGCGCCCGGCGCGGCTCGAGGTGCTGCCGCCGCGTGCGGCGGGGGCCAGCTGCACGAACAGCGCGGCGGCGGTGTCGCTCACGCGCTTGGCCTGGGCCGGATCGACCGCGAAGCGGGTGGCGAGCCGGGTCACCGTGGCGCTGCGCATGTCGGCCACGCTCTCGTCGCGTTCGAGCAACTCGTAGAGCACGCCGTGGCGCAGGGCGCCCTGGGCGACCTTCATTTCCTGGATGTCGAGCAGATCGAACACCGCGCGCAGCACGCTCAGGCCGCCGCCGATCACGGCCTTGCGGTCTTCGCGCATGCCGTCGATGCGCAGCTTGTCGATGCTGCCGGCCTTGAGCAGGCGGTCGAGCAGCCAGTCGAGGCCCTCGCGCGTGACAAGGCCGGCTTCGCCGCCGGCCGCCGCGAGCACGTCGCCCACCGCGCCGATGGTGCCGGAGGCGCCATAGGCCACGTCCCACTGGTCGCGGGTGTAGCTGGAGAGCGCGTCGTCCAGCACGGCCTTGGCCGCTACTTCGGCGGCGCGGAAGGCGGGGGCGGTGAACTGGCCTTCGCCGAAATGCTTCATCGACCAGGCGACGCTGCCCACGCGGTACGACTCCATGCGCTCGGCCTCGAGGGCGTGGCCGATGATCATTTCAGTGGAGCGCCCGCCGATGTCGATGACGAGCCGGCGTTCCTGGTCGGACGCGTCGGTGTGCGGCAGGTGGTGTGCCACGCCCTGGTAGATCAGGCGGGCTTCTTCCCGGCCCGGGATCACGTCGATGCCGAAGCCCAGGATGGTGCGCGCGCGCAACAGGAACTCTTCGCGGTTGCGCGCTTCGCGCAGGGTCTGCGTGGCCACGGCGCGCACCTGAGAGCGCTTGAAGCCGGCCAGCCGCTCGCCGAAGCGGGCGAGGGCGTCCCAGCCGCGCTGCATGGCTTCGGTCGTGAGGTTGCGGGCGCTGTCCAGGCCGTTGCCCTGGCGCACGGTTTCCTTGAGGTACTCGGTGCGGTGGATCTGTCCGTGGTCGACCTGGCCGATTTCCAGCCTGAAGCTGTTCGAGCCGAGATCGACCGCTGCGAGGCGGGTGCCGTTTTGCATGTTGTAGTGAAGAGGGCGGTTCTCTGATCGTAGCGCCGTGACAGCAGGCGCCGCCTCCCAAGTCACGTCACGGCGAGGGCTGGAGGTTAGGTGGGGTGAATGACGGTTGTGTGACAGCGTCACACACGACAGGGGTGGCGCAGCGGCATTTTCCCTCGACAGAAGGGGTGTCACATCGATGTCACAAAAGCTTTTTAGAGTCCGTTCGAGCCCCCAAAGGGACTACTTCTTACTTCTCAAGGAAGCTTTATGAAAACGACGTTCAAATTTGCAACCGCCGGCCTCGTGACCGCGCTGTTCTCCATTTCCGCCTTCGCACAAGACGTGACCGGCGCCGGCGCCAGCTTCCCCGCACCGCTGTACGCCAAGTGGGCTTCCGACTTCAACAAGGCCACCGGCGTCAAGATCAACTACCAGTCGGTCGGCTCGGGTGCCGGCCTCAAGCAGATCGAAGCCAAGACCGTCGACTTCGGCGCTTCGGACGCTCCCCTGAAGGACGACGAACTGCAAGCCAAGGGCCTGATGCAGTTCCCCACCGTCATCGGCGGCGTGATCCCCGTGGTGAACATCCCCGGCATCAAGCCGGGCGAGCTGAAGCTCAATGGCCAGGTGCTGGGCGACATCTACCTGGGCAAGATCACCAAGTGGAACGACCCCGCCATCAAGGCTCTGAACGCGTCGCTGGCCCTGCCTGACGCCGCCATCGCCCCGGTTCGCCGCGCCGACGGTTCGGGCACCAGCTTCCTGTTCACCAACTACCTGAGCAAGGTCAACGCCGAGTGGAAGTCGAAGGTCGGCGAAGGCACGGCCGTGAACTGGCCCACCGGCGCGGGTGGCAAGGGCAACGAAGGCGTCGCCGCTTTCGTGAACCGCCTGCCCAACTCAATCGGCTACGTCGAGTACGCCTACGTCAAGCAGAACAAGATGACCTACGCGCAGCTGCAGAACGCCGCCGGCACGTTCGTCTCGCCCGACGACAGCGCCTTCAAGGCCGCCGCCGCCGGTGCCGACTGGAACAAGAGCTTCTACCAGGTGCTGACCAACCAGGCTGGCAAGGATTCGTGGCCCATCACCGGCGCCACCTTCATCCTGATGCACAAGGTGCAGGACAAGCCCGCCAGCGCCACCACCGTGCTGAAGTTCTTCGACTGGGCCTACAAGGGCGGCGACAAGACGGCCGACGAACTCGACTACGTGCCGATGCCCGACGCCGTGAAGGCCACCATTGCCAAGGCATGGGGTGAAGTGAAGGACGCATCGGGCAAGCCGGTCGCGTTCAAGTAAGAAGCAACCCTTCATCCACCCTCCAGGACGGCGCGCCCATGAGCAACTCTTCGCTCCAGGACGCGCCGCTTTCGTCTTTGCCGGAGCGACCCGTGTCATCCACCCTCCCTGCTGCCGCCTCCCTCGACCTTGCGGCCGAGCGCGCGCGCACCTCTGCCGCTCCTCCGCCGCCCGTGAAGGCGCCCCGTTCCGGCCCCATGGCCGACCGCATCTTCGGCTGGGCCGCCAAGGGCGCCGCGCTGCTGACGCTCGCGATGCTGATCGGCATCCTGCTGTCGCTGATCGTCGGTGCCTGGCCCGCCATTTCGAAGTACGGCCTCGGCTTCCTCACGAGCAGCGTGTGGGACCCGGTGAAGGACGAGTACGGCGGCCTTGTGATGATCTACGGCACGCTGGCCACCTCGTTCATCGCGCTGCTGATCGCCGTGCCGGTGAGCTTCGGCATCGCGCTGTTCCTGACCGAACTCTCGCCCAACTGGCTCAAGCGCCCGTTGGGCACCGCCATTGAACTGCTGGCTGCCGTGCCGTCCATCGTGTACGGCATGTGGGGCCTGCTGGTCTTCGGCCCCATTCTTTCCACCTGGGTGCAGCAGCCGCTGCAGAAGCTGCTGGCCGGCGTGCCGTACCTCGGTGCCCTGGTGTCCGGCCCGCCCGTGGGCATCGGCATTCTGTCGGCCGGCATCATCCTGGCCATCATGATCATTCCGTTCATCGCCTCGGTGATGCGCGACGTGTTCGAAGTGACGCCCGCGCTGCTCAAGGAGTCGGCCTACGGCCTGGGCTCCACCACCTGGGAAGTCGTCTCCAAGGTCGTGCTGCCCTACACCAAGGCCGGCGTGATCGGCGGCATCATGCTCGGCCTCGGCCGCGCACTGGGCGAGACCATGGCCGTCACCTTCGTGATCGGCAACATGAACCAGCTCAACTCCCTGTCGGTGTTCGAGGCGGCCAACAGCATCACCTCGGCCCTCGCCAATGAATTCGCCGAAGCCGGCGCGGGCCTGCACCAGGCCGCGCTGATGTACCTCGGCCTCGTGCTGTTCTTCATCACCTTCGTCGTGCTGTCGCTCTCGAAGATGCTGCTGGCCCAGATGAAGAAGAGCGAAGGAACCAAGTCGTGAGCACCGCGCAAAACCTGATCAACGCCAAGACCCTGGCAGAGACGCGCCAGGCGAAGTTCGCCGCGCGCAACCGCGTCAACAAGATCGCCCTCACGCTGTCGCTCGCCGCGATGGCGTTCGGCGTGTTCTGGCTCGTGTGGATCCTGTGGGAAACGCTGCGCCAGGGCGTGGGCGGCCTGGCGCTGGCCACCTTCACCGAGATGACGCCGCCGCCGAACGAGGCGGGCGGCATCGCCAACGCCATCTTCGGCTCGTTCGTGATGGTGATGCTGGCGACCTTCGTGGGCACGCCCATCGGCATCATGGCCGGCATCTACCTGGCCGAGTACAACCCCAAGGGCTTGCTGGCCTCGATCACGCGCTTCGTCAACGACATCCTGCTGTCGGCACCCTCGATCGTGATCGGCCTGTTCGTCTACGCCGTGGTGGTGGCCTACTTCAAGACCTTCTCGGGCCTGGCCGGCGCACTGTCGCTGGCGCTCATCGTGATTCCGGTGGTGATCCGCACCACCGAGAACATGCTGCAGCTGGTGCCGCCGGGCCTGCGTGAAGCGGCCTACGCACTGGGCACGCCGAAGTGGAAGGTCATTCTCAGCATCACACTGCGCGCCGCGCGCGCCGGTGTGGTCACAGGTGTGCTGCTGGCCGTGGCCCGCATCGCCGGCGAAACCGCGCCGCTGCTTTTCACCGCGCTGAACAACCAGTTCTGGACCGCCGACGTGAGCCAGCCGATGGCCAGCCTGCCGGTCACGATCTTCAAGTTCGCCATGAGCCCGTACGAGAACTGGCAACAACTGGCCTGGGCCGGTGTGTTCCTGATCACCGTCGCCGTGCTTGCCCTCAACATCCTGGCGCGCGTGCTGACGCGCAACAAACACTAAATCAAGAAGGCGCCAACATGCCAAACACCGTCGCACAACAACAACCGTCGCGCTCGAAGATCTCGGTCAAGGACCTGAACTTCTACTACGGCAAGTTCCACGCGCTCAAGGGCATCAACCTCGAGATCCCCGAGAACAAGGTCACGGCCTTCATCGGCCCGTCGGGCTGCGGCAAGTCGACCCTGCTGCGCACCTTCAACCGCATGTTCGAGCTGTACCCCGAGCAGCGCGCCGAAGGCACCATTGCGCTGGACGGCGAGAACCTGCTCACGTCCAAGCAGGACGTGGCGCTGATCCGCGCCAAGGTCGGCATGGTGTTCCAGAAGCCCACGCCGTTCCCGATGTCGATCTACGACAACATCGCCTTCGGCGTGAAGCTGTTCGAAAATCTGTCGGCCAGCGAAATGGACGACCGCGTCGAGTGGGCCCTGAAGAAGGCAGCCCTGTGGACCGAAGTGCGCGACAAGCTGCAGCAAAGCGGCTCGGGCCTCTCCGGCGGCCAGCAGCAGCGCCTGTGCATTGCACGCGGCATCGCGATCAAGCCCGAAGTGCTGCTGCTCGACGAACCGTGTTCGGCACTCGACCCGATCTCGACCGCGAAGATCGAAGAGTTGATCGCCGAGCTGAAAAACGAGTACACCGTGGTCATCGTGACCCACAACATGCAGCAGGCCGCCCGCTGCAGCGACTACACCGCCTACATGTACCTCGGCGACCTGATCGAGTTCGGTGCCACAGAACAGATGTTCTTCAAGCCGCAGCGCAAGGAGACCGAGGACTACATCACCGGCCGCTTCGGTTGAAGTCAAAGGAAACAACACCATGACCGAGAAACACCTTTCCAGCCAGTTCGACAGCGAACTCAACGGCGTCTCGTCGCGCGTGATGGAGCTCGGCGGCATGGTCGAGTCGCAGATCCACCAGGCCGTGTACGCCCTGCTGCAGTTCGACGCCGAAGCCGCCGACCGCGTGATGGAGACCGAGCACCGCGTCAACGCGATGGAGATCGAGATCGACCGCGAGCTGTCGTCGATCATCGCCCGTCGCCAGCCCACGGCGCGCGACCTGCGCCTCTTGATCGCCATCAGCAAGACCACCGCCAACCTGGAGCGCGTGGGCGACGAGGCCAACAAGATCGCGCGCATGGTCAAGTCGATCATCGAGAGCGGTTCGGCTCGCCAGCTGCCCACCACCGAGCTGCGCATTGCCGCCGACCTGGCCTCGAACCTGCTGCGCACCGCGCTGGACGCCTTCGCGCGCCTGGACACGGCCGCCGCGCTGTCGATCCTCAAGGACGACGACCTCATCGACAAGGAGTTCGACGGCTTCGTGCGCAAGCTGGTCACCTACATGATGGAAGACCCGCGCACCATCTCCGCCAGCCTGGACCTGCTGTTCCTGGCCAAGGCCATCGAACGCATCGGCGACCACGCCAAGAACATCGCCGAGTTCATCATCTACATCGTCAAGGGCGCCGATGTGCGGCACACTTCGATGGAGGAAATCGAGTCGGCATTGCAGTGACGACCGTCGCCGCAAAGACTCCCCATAACGCATGAAGAAACCAAGAGTCCTGATCGTCGAAGACGAATCCTCGATCGCCGAGCTGATCGCCGTCAACCTGCGCCACAACGGCTTCGAGCCGATCTGGTCCGAAGACGGTGCCGCCGCCCAGCGTGAAATCGACGCCTTCCTGCCGGACCTGATCCTGCTCGACTGGATGCTGCCGGGCCAGAGCGGCCTGCAGCTCGCGCGCCAGTGGCGCAAAGACCCGCGCACCAAGGCCATCCCGATCCTGATGCTCACGGCGCGCGGCGACGAGCCCGACAAGGTCGCCGGCCTCGATGCCGGGGCCGACGACTACATCACCAAGCCGTTCTCCACCCAGGAAATGCTGGCGCGCATCCGCGCCGTGCTGCGCCGCCGCGCGCCCGAGGTGGTGACCGAGCGCGTCGAGATCGGCGAACTGGCCCTCGACACCTCCACCCACCGCGTGACGTGGCAGGGCGGGGCGCTGAAGGTCGGCCCGACCGAGTTCAAGCTGCTGGCCTACCTGATGCAGCATGCCGAGCGCGTGCACAGCCGCGCGCAGCTGCTGGACAAGGTGTGGGGCGACCACGTCTACATCGAGGAACGCACGGTCGACGTGCACGTCAAGCGCCTGCGTGAGTCGCTGGGCGTGGCTGCGCCGATGGTGGAAACCGTTCGCGGAGCGGGTTACCGGCTGACGGCCCAAGTCACGGTGTGAGCAGCGCCGTGAGCCTCGGCGGCGGGCGCGGATAATCGCCCGCCATGCCTTTCCGTATTGCTACTTTTTTAATAGCGTCCCTCGCAATTGCGGCGGGTGCTGTCGGCCTTTTCGGCTGGAAGTACGGCTGGCTGGGTGCCTGGCTGGGCGCGGTGCTCTGGCTGGGCTTCGATGCCTGGCGCGCCGAACGCCTGCTGCGCGTGCTGCGCAACGACGCAGCCGGGCTACCGTCGCGCGGGCCGGGCGTGTGGGGCGAGCTCTCGGAGCGCATCCGCAAGCTGCTGCGAGAGCGCGAACAACAGACCCGGCAGGCCGAAGACCGGCTGCAGGAATTCCTGGCCGCCATCCAGGCGTCGCCCAACGGCGTGGTGCTGCTCGACGAGCAGGGCCGCATCGAGTGGTGCAACCAGACGGCGGCGGGGCAGTTCGGCATCGATGCCGAGCGCGACCTGCTGCAGCATCTGGCGAACCTCGTGCGCGATCCGGCGTTCGTGGCCTACCTGGCCTCGTGGAACTACAGCCGCGACGTCGTCATCGATGCGCCCGGTCTCGTGCATGCACAGCATCGCGGCCATCCGGTGCGGTTGTCGGTGCAGGTGCATCCCTACGCCGGCAACCGGCGCATGCTGCTCACGCGCGACATCACGGCGCTGGAGCAGGCCGAGGCGATGCGGCGCGACTTCGTGGCCAACGTGTCGCACGAGATCCGCACGCCGCTCACGGTGCTGGCGGGCTTCGTCGAGACGCTGCAGAACCTGCCGCTGGATGCCGACGAGCGCACGCGCTACCTGTCGCTGATGGGGCAGCAGTCGCACCGCATGGAAACGCTGGTGAACGACCTGCTGACGCTGTCGCGCCTCGAAGGCAGCGCGGCGCCGTCAGGCAACCAGTGGGTGCGCATGCGCGCGCTGCTGGCGCAGTGCGAAGACGAAGGACGCGGCCTGTCGGGCCGGCTCACGCCGCAGGGGCACCGGCTCACGTTCACGTCCGAGGCCGAGTCCGAGCTGTCGGGCGCGCCGACCGAGTTGCAAAGTGCGATGTCGAATCTCGTGAGCAACGCCATCCGCTACACGCCGGGCGGCGGCGAGGTGGTCGTGACCTGGCGGGTGCTGCCCGACGGGCGCGGTGAATACGCCGTGCGCGACACGGGCCCGGGCATTGCCGCCGAGCACATTCCGCGGCTCACCGAGCGCTTCTATCGCATCGACCGCAGCCGCTCGCGCGAGACCGGTGGCACGGGGCTCGGGCTGGCGATCGTGAAGCACATCGCGCAGCGCCACGGCACCGAGCTGCGGATCGAAAGCACGGTGGGCAAGGGCAGCCGCTTCGCGCTGCTGTTCCCGGCGACGCGCGTGCGCGAAGCGCGCGTGATGAGCAAGTAAGCGAGCCGCGTGGCCCTCAGTGGGCCCGCGCCTTCATCGTCCAGCGCAGCAGCGCCACGAACAACAGCGCGGTGAGCGCCAGCGCCGCGGCGCTCATGAGCCAGAAAGCCAGCGGCGACTGCATGGCCGGCCACGGCCCCAGGCCGCGGTAGGCCAGCAGGTAGCTGCCGCCCAGCCCCATGCCCCAGAGCATCGCGCAGTAGATGACCAGCGGTGCCAGCGTCACGCGGTAGCAGCGCAGCACGAAGACGCACAGCGTCTGGAACGCATCGGCGATGTGATACAGCGCCACCGTGGTCAGCAGCGCCGCCGCCATCGCGATCACGGCCGGGTTGTCGGAGTACACGTTGGCGAGCTGCGTGCGGAACACGGCCATCGCGCCGGCATAGAGCAGCGCGAACAGGGCGGTGAGCTCGAAGCCCAGCCGGCAGGCATGGCGCGCCCGGGCGCTGTCGCCGGCACCGAGCCAGAAGCTCACGCGCGCGCTGGTCGCGATGGCGAGCGACAGCGGCGTCATGTAGGCCACGGCCAGCAGGTTCGAGGCGATCTGGTGCGCGGCCGCGGCCGCGGTGCCCAGGCGCGCGATGAAGAGCGCCATCAGCGTGAACGACGTCACTTCCACCAGCACCGCGAGGCCACCGGGCACGCCCAGCCGCGCGAACAGGCGGATCTGGCGCCAGTCGGGCGCCTCGATGCGTTCCCACAGCTGGTAGCCGCGGTAGAACGCGCCGTGGCGCAGCAGCCAGACCGCGCAGCCCAGCATGGCCCAGTTCACGCACAGCGTGGCCCAGGCGCAACCCACCAGCCCCATCGCCGGCAGGCCGGCACCACCGAAAGTGAACCAGACCGACAGCGGCAGCTTCACGAGCAGCGAGGCCAGCTGCAGCCAGGTCACGAGCTTGGGCTTGCCCAGGCTCTGGTTCAGCGTGCTGAAGAGGCGAAAGAGCAGGGCGGGTGCCAGCGCAAAGGCCAGCACCGCGAGGTAGGCCTCGACCTCGCCGCGCATGTCGGCGGGCACCTGCGTCCAGCGCAGCGCGGCGCCGGGCAGCAGCAGCACGGTCATGCCGACCACGACGGCGATGGCTGCGAGGTAGAGCGACTGGCGCACCGAGCGGCCGATCTCGCTGCCCCGGTTGGCGCCGTGCAGTTCGGCCCACACCGGCAGCAGCGCCTGCAGCACGCCCATCAGCGAGACATACACGCTGACGAAGATGGCGGCGCCCACCGACAGCGCGGCCAGCGCGCCTTCGGAATAACGGCCCGCGATGATGGTGTCGGCCACGCCGAAGGCCATCACGGCCAGCTGGCCGATCAGCACCGTGCCGGCGTGCCGTGCGATGAGTCCGCGTTCGTTCCCGTGCGTGCTGCTGCTCACGGGTCAGCGCACGATCTTTTCGTAGAGCAGCAGGTCGTCCGCCGGGCTGCTGGGACGGCGCAGGGTGCCGCTGAAGCGCCACTGTTCCAGCGGGATGATGGTGTGCAGCCGTTCGATGGTGTCGGGGCTCACGAGCAGCCACGGGCAGTCGTTGCCCAGCAGCAGCGGCTGCAGGTTGAGGTTGCCGTGGTGGCGCAGCGCCGCGACGTGCGGCCGGCTCAGCGCCAGCTCGGCAACGCAGCGCGGGTGGCCGATGCGCTCGGTCACGGCGCGCACCTGCGGGACGTAGCTGCGCGCGTAGTCGATGGACGGCAGCCACAGCGTCATCAGCAGCATCCAGCACAGCGCGGTGCCGCCGGCCGGCAGCACCAGCGTCTTCCAGAGCGCGGCGCGATGGCGCCCGGTGCGCCAGCGCACCAGCCAGCACCAGGCCAGCGTGGCGGCCAGGGCGAGCACGAAGGCCACCGGCGAGAACTCGGCCACGAAGCCCGGCACCAGCCGCGCCACGCTGGCGGCCGGCTTGCGCGGCGCGCCGGTCAGCATGGCGATCCAGTACATCCAGCCGAGCACGGCCAGGCCGCTGAAGAACAGCACGTTGAACCAGTCGATCAGCGCCGCCGCGCTGCGCCGGAAGGTCGGCAGCGCAAAGGCTGCCAGCGTGGCGAAGGCGGGCAGGGCCAGCAGCAGGGAGCGGTCGGAGAAGTCGGTGGTCCAGGTGGCGGCCAGCGGTACCAGCGCGAACCACAGCGGCAGCGCGACGTGGCGCTCGAGCCACTGGCGGCGCCAGCGCCAGAGCGTCCAGATCGCGAGCGGCCAGACCGGCCAGGTGAACCACAGCAGCAGCTTGGCCTGGCTGCGCACGTCGGACAGCAGCGAGTGGCCCAGCGTGATCTTCCATTGCGCCAGGCCCAGACCGAAGACCAGCACGGCGGCCAGTACGGTGATGCCGACCATCGTCAGCAGCGCGCCCAGCGTGAAGCCGGGGCTCTCGTCGTCGCTGTAGCCTTCCGCTGCACGGATGGCACGCTGGTGGCGTTCGTAGGCCATGTACACGGCGCTGCCGATCGCCAGCGCGAGGCCGACCGTCGGCCCGCCGCTCAGCGTCATGCCGAGAGTGCCGACCACGAGTGCGATCACCGGGCCGACGCGTCGGTAGGGCAGTGCGGCGACGCCGTAGAAGAGGTGCGAGGCGAAGTACAGCTGCGCCAGCGCGGGCGTGGTTTCATGTCCGAGCTGTGCCAGGCCCAGCGAAGCGATCAGCGCCAGCAGGCCGCCGTCGGCGATGGCGCGGGCGTAGTCGGTCGGGCGCGCCTCGCCGCCGAAGGCAAAGGCCACGGGCTGGGCGCGCGGCGTGCGGGCGAGGTAGTAGACGGCGTACCAGGTCGCGGTGAAGGTGCCCCACAGCATCAGCGCGAACACGAAGCGCACGGCCAGGTCGGGGTTGACCCACGAGGGGGCGAGCTGGATCGCCCAGGCGCCGATCCAGTAGGGGATCAGCGCGGGGGTCTCGGGGCGCATGCCCAGCAGCAGCGGATCGAACCAGCGGGCGATGCCCTCGGTGCTGCGGGCCAGCTCGGCCATGTAGCCGAAGGCCGTGATGTCGGCGCTCTTCCAGGGGCCCCGGCCGAGCAGGCCCGGCAGCAGGTAGGCCGCGCACAGCAGCAGCAACGCGACGCGCGGCAGCCGGCGTACGGCATTCTGGGCAACGATCGCGGGGGTCGGCTGGTTCAAGGGCGAGGCGGAAGAGGCGAAGGGGTGATTGGAAAGAAAAAGGGCAGCGCGGTAAACCGGGCTGCCCTCGACGCCAGAGCGCGTGCCTGATTACTTGGCAGCGGTCTTGCCGAAGCGGTTGCGGAACTTCTCGACGCGACCACCCATGTTGTCCACCGACTTTTGCGTGCCGGTGTAGAAGGGATGCGATTCGCTCGTGGTGTCGAGCTTGAACAGGGGCAGCTCGCGGCCGTCGTCGGTCTTGCCCATTTCCTTGGTGTTCGCGCACGAACGGGTCACGAACTTGAAGCCGTTCGACATGTCGACGAACAGAACTTCGCGGTAATTCGGGTGGATGCCTTCTTTTGCCATGGTGTTTCCTTTTGCGCTGTTGGAATCAATGCGCGGTCGATGCGAGAGCCACCAGCGTGCCAGCAATCTGGCGCGCCGCCCTGAGGTCTTGACGTGAAGTGAAGGCCAAGGAAGCCGGGCGACGTGCCCAGCCGCACTTTTCGCGGAGCCCATGATTATCGCATACTGCCCCAATTGCGAGCAAACCGGGCCCTCCCATGACTTCTACACCCCTTCGCGCCGGCCTCGTCGGCTACGGTTTTGCCGGCCAGACCTTCCATGCGCCGGTGCTCTCGGCCGTTCCGGGACTCGAACTGGCGGCCGTGGCGAGCTCGCAGCCGCACAAGGTGCATGCCGACTGGCCCGGCGTGGCCGTGGTGCCCGACGTGGCGGCGCTGGTCGCCCGGACGGACATCGACCTCGTGGTGGTGGCGACGCCCAATGCCCAGCACCATCCGGTCGCCAAGGCGGCGCTGGAGGCGGGCAAGCACGTGGTCGTTGACAAGCCGTTCACGCTCGATGTGGCCGAAGCGCGGGATCTCGAATTGTTGTCTACGCGCAACAATCGCGTGCTCTCGGTCTACCAGAACCGGCGTTTCGACGCCGATTTCCTGACGCTCCAGCAGGTCCTGGCGTCTGGCGATCTGGGGCGCCCGGTGTATCTGGAATCGCATTTCGACCGGTTCCGTCCCGAGGTTCGCGAGCGGTGGCGGGAGCAGCCCGTGCCGGGCGCGGGCCTGTGGGTGGACCTGGGCTCGCACCTGCTCGACCAGGCCGTGCAGCTTTTCGGCCGGCCCGACACGCTGCAGCTCGACACGGCCGCTTTGCGCGACGGCGCGCTGGTCGAAGACTATTTCCACGCCGTGCTGCGCTACGAGAGCGGCCCTCATGCGCCGCTGCGCCTGGTGCTGCACGCCACGACGCTCGCGGCCCATGCGGCGCCGCGCTACATCGTGCAAGGCACGCGCGGCAGTTACGTCAAGCACGGCGTCGATCCGCAGGAAGACGCACTGCGCGCCGGCCAGCGGCCGCCGGCGGAAGGGTGGGGGGGCGATCCGCTCGACGGCGAACTCACGCTGACGGGCAGCGACGGCGCCCCGCACTTTCGCGCGGTGCCGACGCAGGCCGGCAACTACGTCGCCTACTACGCGGCGGTCCGCGATGCGATCCTCGGCAAGGGGCCCAATCCCGTGCCACCCGCGCAGGCCGTCGCACTGATGGAGCTGCTCGACATCGGCCGCCAGAGCGCTGCCGAAGGCCGCGCCATCCGCATCGAGCGCCCATGAAAAAAGCGCGTTGACCCGTGAGGGCCAACGCGCTTTTTGCGGAAGAGCCTGAAGCTCAGCCGCCGCGACGCATCATGTCGAAGAACTCGACATTGGTCTTGGTCGCCTTCATGTTCTTGAGCATCAGCTCCATCGACTCGATCTCGTCCATGTTGTACATGAGCTGGCGCAGGATGCGGGTCTTCTGCAGGATCTCGGGCGCCAGCAGCAGCTCTTCACGGCGCGTGCCGCTGCGGTTGAGCTGGATCGAGGGGAACACGCGCTTTTCGTACAGGCGGCGGTCCAGGTGGATTTCGGAGTTGCCGGTGCCCTTGAACTCTTCGAAGATCACTTCGTCCATGCGGCTGCCGGTGTCGATCAGCGCGGTGCCGATGATGGTCAGCGAGCCGCCTTCTTCCACGTTGCGCGCGGCGCCCAGGAAGCGCTTGGGGCGCTGCAGTGCGTTGGAGTCCACACCGCCGGTCAGCACCTTGCCCGACGAGGGCACGACGTTGTTGTAGGCGCGGGCCAGACGCGTGATCGAGTCCAGCAGGATCACCACGTCCTTCTTGAGTTCGACCAGGCGCTTGGCGCGCTCGATCACCATTTCGGCGACGTGCACGTGGCGCGCTGCGGGCTCGTCGAAGGTCGAAGCGATGACTTCGCCCTTCACCGTGCGCTGCATTTCGGTCACTTCTTCAGGGCGCTCGTCCACGAGCAGCACCATCATGTGCACGTCGGGGTAGTTGGCGCTGATCGCGTGGGCGATGTGCTGCATCATCACCGTCTTGCCGCTCTTGGGCGGCGCCACGAGCAGGGCGCGCTGGCCTTTGCCGATGGGGGCGATGATGTCGATGATGCGGCCGGTGAGGTTCTCTTCGCCCTTGACGCCTTCGCGTTCCAGCTTCATCTGTTCCTTGGGGAACAGCGGCGTCAGATTCTCGAACATCACCTTGTGCTTGTTGGCTTCGGGTGCGCCGTCGTTGACCTTGTCCAGCTTGGTCAGTGCGAAGTAGCGCTCGCCGTCCTTGGGCGTGCGCACTTCACCTTCGATCATGTCGCCGGTGTGCAGGTTGAAGCGCCGCACCTGGCTGGGCGAGATGTAGATGTCGTCGGTGCTGGCCGTGAAGCTGGTGTCCGGGCTGCGCAGGAAGCCGAAGCCGTCGGGCAGGATTTCGAGCACACCGTCGGCGAAGACCTGTTCGCCGGCCTTGGCGCGCTTCTTGATGATCGCGAACATCAGCTCTTGCTTGCGCATGCGGCCGATGTTTTCGATCTCAAGCGCCTCAGCCTGCTTGAAGACTTCAGACACGTGGAGTGCCTTGAGTTCGTTTAAGTGCATGGAACGACCCCTGGAGGGGTAATCGAATCGGGAACGGGGGGAGGTTTGATGTGGGGCAAGAACTGCCTCACGAACCGGGGAACTCGAACCGGTTGCCTGATGAAAGGCCCGGTGAACTGAGGGCGATTATGACAGGAAAATCGCCCCGGCCAACGCATTGCGCGCTGGCCGGAAGAAATGCATCAGGCGAGTTGCTGGTCGATGAAGGCCGTGAGTTGCGCCTTGCTCATGGCGCCGACCTTGGTGGCGGCCAGCTGGCCGTCCTTGAACAGCATCAGCGTGGGGATGCCGCGAATGCCGAACTTGGCGGGGATGTCGCGGTTCTCGTCGACGTTGAGCTTGGCGATCTGCAGCTTGCCTTCGTAGGTGGCCGAGACTTCGTCCAGGATCGGGGCGATCATCTTGCAGGGACCGCACCATTCGGCCCAGTAGTCGACCAGAACCGGCTGGCTGGACTTGAGCACGTCGGCCTCGAAGGAAGAATCGGAGATGTGTTTGATCAGTTCGCTGGCCATGTGATGTGTCCTTGTGCGCAGAGAGAGTTTCGGTGCAGCTAAAGTGCGGGTCATTGTGACAGAAACCAAGGGGCGACGTGCCATGCGGCCCGGCTATGGCGGCGATAGCCAAAGCCCTTTGCGGCCCTGCCGCCGACCCCCTCAACCCCCTCGATAGAACATGAACGAAGGCCACCCCGTCCAGGCCCTGTGGTGCGATCCCGCCGACGGCGTCGTCGCACGGATCGTGCGCGCGCTCGACGAGCGCCAGCTGCATGCGGCGCGCACCGTGGTGCTGGTGCCGTATGCGCAGCTGATGGCGGTCGCGCGCGGCATGTGGGCGCGCTGCGGCAGCCCGGGCTTCGTGCCGCGCTTCGAGACCACGCACAACTGGGCGCGCAGCGCGGGCGGCTTCCTGCCATCCGGCTACGACATCGCCTTCGACATGGCGCGCGACCTGGTCACGGCCCAGGGCCTGCTTGCGCAGTCGGGCTTCCAGGCCGAACGCTTCGCGCTCGCGGGGCGCGTGGTCGAGCTGGCCTACCAGCTGGCGCCGCTGGCATCCGCCGTGGCGCCTGACGTGCGCGGCAGCGACTGGGCCCAGGGGGCGTCCAAGGTGGCCGACGCCGGCAGCGAGTCGGAGTGGTTCCGCATCGAGAGCGCGCTGATCCGCGTCGCCGTGGCCTGGGCCGCGAACTCGGGCTACGCGACCGACGTGCTGCTGCGCGATGCGGCGCGCAGCCAGGTCGATGCGCTGATCGTGCTCGAAGGCTTCCAGACCGATCCGCTCACGCAGGCCCTGTGCGCGCTGTGGGGCGATCGCGCGATCCGCATTCCGCTCGTGCCCGCCGATGCCCCGCCGTCTGCGGCCCACGCGCACGTGGCGCTCGACCCCGAGGACGAGGCCCAGCTGGCCGCCGCCTGCGTGCTGCAGCACCTGGCCGAGGGCCGCGCGCCGGTTGCGCTCGTCGCCACCGACCGCGCGCTCACCCGCCGCATCAGCGCCCAACTGAGCACCCAAGGCATCGTCACGCACGACGAAACCGGCTGGAAGCTGTCCACCACGCGCGCCGCCGCCACACTGATGAGTGCCTTGCGCGCCTGCGCGCACGACGCGGCCACCGACCAGGTGCTCGAATGGCTCAAGAGCGGCGCCGAGGTCGATGTGTTCGCCGTGCAGTCGCTCGAAATGCGCCTGCGACGCGAAGGCGTGCGCGACTGGCAGGCATGGTGCGCGTTGATGGCGCGCAGCGACAAGCCGCAGGACGAGGGCTTGCGCGCCTTCACCGTCACCATCGAAACCCGCCGGGCCCCGATGGCGCGCGCGCGCTCGCTGGCCGAGTGGCACCGTGCGCTGCGCGAGCTGTTGACGGCCGGCGAGCAATGGGAAGCGCTCACCGCCGACTTCGCGGGCGCCAAGGTGATCGCCGCCCTCTGGCTCGATGCCGACGCGCACGGCGAGGAAGACGAGTTCCCCGGCGGACGCCACAGCCTGGCCGAGTTCACGGCCTGGGCGCGCGACGTGCTCGAAGACGCCAGCTTCGTGCCGCCCGCCGGCGACGAGGCGCCCAGGGTGTCCGTGCTGCCGATGTACCAGCTGCTGGGCCGCGTCTTCGGCGCCGTCGTCATTCCCGGCTGCGACGACCGCCGCATGCCCGCGTCGCCCGAGCCGCCGGGCAACTGGAGCGCGGCGCAGCGCCTCGACCTGGGGCTGGCCTCGCGCGAGGTGCTGGAGGCCGCACAGCGCGCGGCCTGGGCCATGGCCACGCGCAACCCGAGCTGCGACCTGGTCTGGCGCCATTCCGACGCCAGCGGCGAGCCTGTGCGCCCGAGCCCGCTGGTGCAGGCCCTGCAGCTCGCGCACGCATTGCAGTCGGGTGTCGATCCGCGCACGCCGCGCGACGTCGCCGTCACGCCGACCCTGCGGCCCACGCCCTCGGGCGCGCTGCTGCCGCTCACGAATGTGTCGACCAGCGTCTACGAAGACCTGCGCCGCTGTCCCTATCGCTTCTTCGCGCTGCGCCAGCTGGGCCTGCGCACCGCCGACGAGCTCGATGCCGAGGTCGACAAGCGCGACTTCGGCAACTGGCTGCACGCGGTGCTCGGCCAGTTCCACGAGACCCTGCGCGACGCGCCAATAGGCGATGCGCAAGCGCGCGCCACGCTGCTGGCCGACACCGCGCGCGATGTCACGCAGACCCTCGGCTACTCCGACGCCGAGTTCCTGCCCTTCGCCGCGGCGTGGCCGGCGGTGCGCGACGGGTATCTCGACTGGCTCGCGAAACATGAAGCGGACGGGGCGGTCTTCGTCGAGGCCGAGCCCTGGAAGGAACAGCCCCTGGGCATCCTGCGGCTGGTCGGCCGGCTCGACCGCGTCGACCGCACGGCCGACGGCCAGCCCTTCGTGATTGACTACAAGACCGAGACCGCCTCCGTCACCAAGGAGCGCGTGAAGGACCCGACCGAGGACACGCAGCTCGCCTTCTACGCAGCGCTGGTGGCCGACGACACCTTGCGCGCGGCCTACGTCAACGTGGGCGAGAAGTCGTCCGGCACGCAGACCGTCGAGCAGCCCGCCGTGGTCGAGGCGCGCGATGCGCTGGTCGCCGGCATCATCGAGGACTTCGCGCGCATCGCGCAGGGCGCGCCGCTGCCGCCGCTGGGCGAGGGCAGCGTCTGCGATTTCTGCGCCGCGCGCGGCCTGTGCCGCAAGGATTTCTGGGAGGTCACGCCATGAACGGCGCTGCCTACGAACACAACGGCCGGCACGTCGCGCGCGAGGCCTTCTACACCGTCGCCTGCGATCCGCGGCGCTCGGTCGCGGTCGAGGCCTGCGCGGGCGCCGGCAAGACATGGATGCTGGTGTCGCGCATCGTGCGTGCGCTGCTCGAAGAGGGCGATTCCGCCTGCGAGCCGCACGAGATCCTGGCCATCACCTTCACCAAGAAGGCCGCCGGCGAGATGCGCGAGCGGCTCGACCAGTGGCTCGCGCTGTTCGCCGAACTCGATCCGGCCGCGTCGCAGCGCGAGCTCGTGATGCGCGGCATGACGCCCGAGGCCGCGCAGGCGGCTGTGCCGCGCCTGCAGGGGCTCTATCGGCGGCTGCTCGAAGGCGGGCGGCCGGTGCAGTTCCGCACCTTCCACGCGTGGTTCGCGGGCCTGCTGCGCAACGCGCCGCTGGCCGTGCTGCGCGAGCTGGGGCTGCCCGCGAACTACGAACTGCTCGAAGACGATGCGGAGGCGCGCAACCACACCTGGCGGCCGTTCTTCGAGGCCGTGACTGGCGATGCGCGCGCGCTGGCCGACTACTACGCCGTCGTCGCCACGCACGGCCGCTCGCAGACGGCGAAGGCGCTGGGCGAGGCGCTGTCGAAGCGGGTCGAGTTCTCGCTGTCCGATCCGCAGGATGCCGTGACGCCGTTCGACGTGCTGTACCCGGCCCTGCAGGGGCTGGAGCTGCCGACCGACGCGCTGCGCGGCGAGGCCGTGCGCCGCCGCTGGCTCGACCGCGCCGCCGCCCTCGGCCGCGAGGCCAACAAGACACCGCAGAAGGCGGCCGAAGCGATCATCGATGTGTTCGGCACGGGCGAGCCCGCGCCTGCAGCGCTGGCCGACGCGCTCGCCGTGCTGCGCAAGACCTTCTTCGTCGCCACCGAAGACCGGCTCACCAAGAACCTGCAGAAATTCCCCGCCGCGCAAGAGGCCGAGACCGAACTGCAGCTGCTGTGCGCCGCGCAGGCCCAGCACGCGGCATGGCTGTACCAGCAACGCATGACGCGGCTCACGCGCCTGCTGATCACCGCGTTCGGCGAGGTCAAGCGCGCGCACGGCTGGGTCGACATGAACGATGTCGAACAGGCCGCGCAGCTGCTCTTGGGCCAGTCGGCGCTGTCGGGCTGGGTGCAGGAGCGGCTCGACGCGCGCGTCGCGCACCTGCTGATCGACGAGTTCCAGGACACCAACCCGCTGCAGTGGCAGGCGCTCTACGGCTGGCTCAGTGCCTACACCGGCGCGGGCGGCAGCGCGCCGCGCGTGTTCATCGTGGGCGACCCCAAGCAGAGCATCTATCGCTTCCGCCGCGCCGAGCCGCAGGTGTTCATCGCCGCCAAGAAGTTCGTGCGCGAAGGGCTCGGCGGCGAACTGCTCAACTGCGACCACACGCACCGCAACGCGCGCGCCGTGGTCGGCCTCGTCAACAGCGCGATGCTGGCCGCGCAGGCGGCCGGCGAGTTCGACGGCTACCGTGCCCACACCACCGAGCGCGGCGACGACGGCGAGCTGCTGAAGCTGCCCGCCATCGACCGCGACGCGCTGGACACCGCCGTGGCCGCCGCGCCGGCCGACGACGGCATGCTGCACTGGCGCGACAGCCTCGTCACGCCGCGCGTGCTCCCCGAAGAACAGCTGCTGCAGAAGGAATGCGAGCAGGCCGCGCGCTGGGTCGCGCAGCGCATCGCCGACGGCACGCCGCCGCGCCAGATCATGGTGCTGGCGCGCCGCCGCAGCCGGCTGTCGGCCATGCAGGACGCGCTGCGCCGTCGCCACATTCCTGTGCAGCAGCCCGAGAAGAACGACCTGAACGACGCCCCCGAAGTGCAGGACGTGGTCGCGCTGCTCGACGCGCTGGTGTCGCCCGCGCACGACCTGTCGCTGGCGCGCGCGCTCAAGTCGCCGCTGTTCGGCATTGACGACGACACGCTGGTGCAGCTGGCCCGCTGCCAGCGCGAGACACCGGTCGCCAGCTGGTTCTCGCTGATCCAGAAGGGCGAAGGCCTGCCGCCCGTGCTGACCGAGGCGGGCGTGCAGCTGCGCCGCTGGCAGCGCTGGCTGATGGCGATGCCGCCGCACGACGCGCTGGATGCGATCTTTCACGACGGCGACGTGCTCGCGAAGTTCGGCGCCGCGGTGCCGGCGGCCTTGCGCCAGAGCGCGCTGGCCAACCTGCGCGGGCTGGTCGCTGCCTCGCTCGACATCGACGGTGCGCGCTTCGCGACGCCTTATGCCCTGGTGCGGGCCTTGCGCGCGGGCGGCGTGCGTGCGCCCACCGTGGCCGCGCCCGAGGCGGTGCAGCTGCTGACCGTGCACGGTGCCAAGGGCCTCGAAGCCGACACCGTGCTGATGCTCGACTGCGATGCCCCGCCGCCGCGCGCGCAGACCATGGGCGTGCTGGTCGAGTGGAAGGGCAGCGACAGCGCGCCCACGCGCTTTGTGTTCCTGGCCAGTGAGAAGACGCCACCGGCCTGCGCCGCCGCGCTGCTCGAGGAGGAGCAGCGCGCGCGCCACCGCGAAGAACTCAACGGGCTCTACGTGGCGACCACGCGGGCCCGCGAGCGGCTGGTGCTGTCGTCGGTGAAGCCGTCGCGCGCCAACGAGGGCAGCTGGTGGGCGCGGCTGGAGCCGCTGTGCGAGCCGACCGAGGCCGACGAGCCGTTGGTCGAAGCTTCCGCCGCCGGCGATACCGGGGTGGGCACCTTCGCGATGAAGCGCCTGCCCGCACCGCTCGTGGCTGCAACCGGTGCGCCACCCGAAAAGAAGAAGGCACAAGACGCCACGGTCGACGCGCGCGCCGCCGCGTTCGGCCAGGCCATGCACCGGCTGCTCGAATGGGCGGTGCCCGGCGAGGCGCTGCCACCGGCCCATGTGCGGGCGGCCGCGCGCGAATTCATGCTCGACCCGCAGCAGGCACGTGGCGCCGCGGCGCTGGCCCAGAGCATCCGCGCGGGCGCCGGTGCCTGGGTGTGGGACGATCGCAGCATCGACTGGCATGGCAACGAAGTCACGCTGGTCCACGAGGGCGATACCTTGCGCATCGACCGGCTGGTGCGCGAGCGCGCCACCGGCGCATGGTGGATCCTCGACTACAAATCGGCCGCGCGCCCCGAACGGGACGCGGCCCTGATCGCACAGATGCAGCGCTACCGCGCTGCCGTGCAACATGCCTACCCCGGTGCCACGGTGCGCGCCGCGTTCCTGACCGGGCAGGGCGAACTGGTGAATCTCGAATGACTGTTTCTTCTACCGTCGCCGTCATCGGCGGCGGACCTGCCGGCCTGATGGCGGCCGAAGTGCTGAGCGCGTCCGGCGCGCAGGTGCATGTGTACGACGCGATGCCCTCGGTGGGCCGCAAGTTTTTGCTGGCCGGCCGCGGCGGCCTCAACCTCACGCACTCCGAGCCCTTCGACGTGTTCGTGACCCGCTTCGGCGAGCGCCGCGCGCAACTCGAGCCGCTGCTCGCCAAATTCGGTCCGCAACAGGCGCGCGAGTGGGCGGCCGGACTGGGCATCGAGACCTTCGTCGGCACCTCGGGCCGCGTGTTCCCGACCGACATGAAGGCCGCGCCCTTGCTGCGTGCCTGGCTGCATCGCCTGCGCGCCGCGGGCGTGCAGTTCCACATGCGCCATCGCTGGGTGGGCGACGGGGCCTTCGATGCGAACGCGCTGCGCTTCGCGACGCCGACGGGCGAGGTCAGCGCCAAGGCCGATGCCGTGGTGCTGGCCCTGGGCGGCGCGAGCTGGGCGCGCCTGGGCTCCGACGGCGCGTGGGCACCGTGGCTGCAGGCGCAGGGCGTGGCGGTGGCGCCGCTGCTGCCGGCCAATTGCGGCTTCGACGGCGCAGGCTGGAGCGAGCATTTTTCAAGCCGCTTCGCGGGGCAGCCCTTCAAGTCGGTCGCGATCGCCTTCACCGACAGCCAGGGCCGGCACTTCGCGCGCAAGGGCGAGTTCGTCGTCACGGCCACCGGCATCGAAGGCAGCCTGGTCTACGCGGCGTCGGCGCTGCTGCGCGACGAGATTGCAGCGAACGGCAGTGCGACGCTGCTGCTCGACCTGCTGCCCGACCGCAGCGCCGAACAGGTGCTCGCCGCGGTGAAGCATCCGCGCGGCGCGCGCTCGCTGAGCAGCCACCTCAAGAGCCGTCTCGGCATCGAGGGCATCAAGGCGGGCGTGCTGCACGAGGCGCTGAGCAAGGAAGCGATGCAGGACCCGGCGCAGTTGGCGGCCACCATCAAGGCGGTGCCGTTGAAGCTGGTCGCGACGCGGCCGGTCGACGAGGCGATCAGCACGGCGGGCGGCGTGCGCTTCGACGCGCTCGATCCGACCCTGATGGCGACGGCGCTGCCCGGTGTGTTCGCGGCAGGGGAAATGCTCGACTGGGAAGCGCCGACCGGCGGCTACCTGCTCACGGCGGCGATGGCCAGCGGCGCGGCTGCAGCGCGCGGCGCGATCCAGCGGCTGGGGCTATAGCCGCAGGCCTGCTCAGCGCTCGCAGGGCCAGAAGAACACCTGCTCGGGGTCGTCCGCATCGAGGTTCTCGATGTGGCCGCTTTCCCTGAACCCGGCTTCCTTCAGCAGCGATTGCATCGCCCCGTTGGAGCGGTTCGTGGAGGTGAAAAGCTTGGGGCGTTCGCAGATCGACTTGAAGTGATCGACGAGCCGCAGGCCGAGTCGCCTGCGACGAAACCTTTCGCCGACCATGAGCATCTCGATGAAACCGCAGTCGAAGAAGTGGTGGTGCAGGACGCCGTAGGCGGCGATGTCGCCATCCACCTCGATCACATGGCAGAAGCGATCTTCGATCCAGCCTTGGATCTGCACGGCGCGGCACGCATCGTGCGCGGCCACGGTGTCGAGGCGCTCCAACGCTTCGAGATCGCTGATGCGGGCGGGCCGGATGTCCAAGTTCATGGATGGCTGCGCGAAGTTCTGGGAATTTGAGGTGCCCGGGGCCGGTAACCCCTGGACACGGCGCGTAAGTTCTCTGAAAAGGAACTCACGGCTTCTGGATGTTAGGTTGACGAGCCTTACCCCTGGCACTGACTACGCAGTTAGGGCTGCTTGGTTCCCCACCTGACCCGGTTGGCCACTTCACCATGCAGGGAGGCCCGTCAGCCTGCATTCTAACCGCGCGGATTTGCCCCCTTGGCCGGGGCGTGAATCATTTCGACGGCGGATGGGAAACAAGCGTGAAGTGACCCCCGCCGCGCCTTTTAGAATGCCCGCAATGTCTTATCTCGTGCTCGCTCGCAAGTTCCGTCCGAAAACCTTCGGTGAGATGGTCGGTCAGGGGCATGTGGTCCAGGCGCTGGAAAACGCGCTGACGACGCAGCGCCTGCACCACGCCTATCTGTTCACCGGGACGCGGGGCGTGGGCAAGACCACGGTGTCGCGCATCCTGGCCAAGTCGCTCAACTGCCAGGGCCCGGACGGGCAGGGCGGCATCACCGCCACGCCCTGCGGCGTCTGTCAGGCCTGCCAGGACATCGACTCGGGCCGCTTCGTCGACTACACCGAGCTCGACGCGGCCTCCAACCGCGGCGTGGACGAAGTGCAGTCGCTGCTCGAGCAGGCGGTCTACAAGCCGGTGCAGGGGCGCTTCAAGGTCTTCATGATCGACGAAGTGCACATGCTCACGAACACCGCGTTCAACGCGATGCTCAAGACGCTCGAGGAGCCGCCCGAGTACCTCAAGTTCGTGCTGGCCACGACCGATCCGCAGAAGGTGCCGGTGACGGTGCTGTCGCGCTGCCTGCAGTTCAACCTGCGGCCGATGGCGCCCGAGACGGTGCTCGAACACCTCACGAGCGTGCTGCAGACCGAGCAGGTGCCGGCCGAGCCGCAGGCGCTGCGCCTGCTGGCGCGCGCCGCGCGCGGCTCGATGCGCGACGCGCTCTCGCTCACCGACCAGGCCATCGCCTTCGGCAACGGCGAGCTGCTCGAGACCGGTGTGCGCCAGATGCTCGGCAGCGTCGACCGCGGCCATGTGTTCCGCCTGATCGAAGCGCTGGCACAAGGCGACGGCAAGACCGTCGTCGACACCTCCGAGGCGCTGCGTCGCGACGGCATGTCCGCCGCGTCCACGCTCGAAGAAATGACGGCGGTGCTGCAGGCCATGGCCGTGCTGCAGGCCGTGCCCTCGCGCGCCGAATCGGCCGACGCGGCCACCGACCCCGACGCGGCCGACACGGCGCGCCTGGCGTCGCTGATGCCCGCCGACGAGACGCAGCTGCTGTACAGCCTGTGCCTGCATGGGCGTGGCGAGCTGGGCCTGGCGCCCGATGAGTACGCGGCGCTGACCATGGTGCTGTTGCGGCTGCTGGCCTTCAAGCCTTCCCACGCGGCCGCCTCGACGGCCTCCACGGAAAAAAAAACTCTGAATGACGCCGGTAGCGCCGCGCCGCGGGCTCCCGCGCGCGAAGCCACCCCGGTTTCCCGGCCTTCGGTGCCCGATCCGACACCTGCTGCCGCGCCTTCGCAACCGCCCGCGCAACCCGCGCCGGCCGGCCAGCGGCTCGCGGTGGTCGATGCCCCGCAGCGCCAGCCCATGCCTCGGCCTGCCCCGCAAGAGGCGTCCGACGCCCCCGCAGCCCATGTCGTCGGCGTGCCGATCCGCGTGCAACCGCCGCCCGGCCAGCGCGACGTGCCGCGCGAAGAAGAACAGCGCAGCACCTACACCCCGATCCCGCCGAGCGAAGAGGGCGACTTCTGGCATGCCACGGTCATGCAGCTCGTCGCCGCCGAAAGCGTCGCGGCACTGGCGCGCGAGCTCGCGCTGCAGTCGCAGCTGGTGGCGCGCGACACCGACCAGTGGATGCTGCGCATCGAGCGCGAAACCCTCAACCAGCCGTCCAGCCGAGAGAAGCTCACGGCGGCGCTGCAGGGCCTCGGCCACAATGTGAGGCTGGCCATCGAGATCGGCGGCGTGGTCGACAGCCCGGCGCGCCGCAACAAGCAGGCGGCCGACGAGCGCCAGCGGGTGGCCGAGGAAGCCATCCGCAGCGACCCCGAGGTGCAGATGCTGATGCGCGACTTCGATGCGAAGATCGTGCCCGGATCGCTGAAGCCCCTCTGAAGTCGGCGCTGCAGTCGCCGCATTTTTCGACCGTATTCTTTCCATCACCAACCCATCACAGACAGGACCAACGATGTTCAACAAAGGACAACTGGCCGGCCTCATGAAGCAGGCGCAGGCAATGCAGGACAACCTCAAGAAGGCCCAGGAAGAACTGGCACACATCGAGGTCGAAGGCGAGTCGGGCGCCGGTCTCGTCAAGGTCGTCATGACCTGCAAGCACGACGTCAAGCGCATCACCATCGACCCCAGCCTGCTGGCCGACGACAAGGACATGCTCGAAGACCTCGTGGCTGCCGCCTTCAACGCCGCCGTGCGCAAGGCCGAGGAAACCAGCGAGCAGAAGATGGGCAAGCTCACCGCCGGCATGCCCGGCCTGCCGCCCGGCATGAAGCTCCCGTTCTAAGCGAGGCATGGCAGACGCCAGTTCGCTCGATGCGCTGGTCGATGCGCTGCGCCGCTTGCCCGGTGTCGGCGTCAAGTCGGCCTCGCGCATGGCCTTCCACCTGCTGCAGCACGACCGCGAGGGCGCGCAACTGCTCGCGCGCGCGTTGCAGCAGGCGGCAGGCCAGGTGCGGCACTGCGAGCTGTGCAACACCTTCACCGAAGCGCCGATCTGCCATGTCTGCATGGACTCGCGGCGCGACGGCACCAAGCTGTGCGTGGTCGAGACGCCGGCCGACCAGGCCGCGCTCGAACGCACGGGCGCCTTTCGCGGCTACTACTTCGTGCTCATGGGCAAGCTCAGCCCGCTCGACGGCATCGGGCCGAAGGACATCGGCCTGCAAAAGCTGTTCGACCGCGCGCGCGATGGCACGGTGAGCGAGGTCATCCTCGCGACCAACTTCACCGCCGAAGGCGAGGCCACGGCGCACGTGATCGGCGAGGCGCTCAAGCAGCACGGGCTCACCGTGACGCGTCTCGCGCGCGGCGTGCCGGCCGGCAGCGAGCTCGAGTACGTCGACCTCGGCACCATCGCGCACGCGCTGGTCGATCGCCGCTGACGCGCGGCCTGTTCAAGGCCGCGCTCGTTCTTCCCTCTTGTTGTCGCTACCATGACCTTCTCCCTGCTCACCATCGCCTACTGGTGCGTGTTCATCGCCTGCGGGCTGCCGTACCTCGCGGCATGGATCGCGAAGGCGGGCAGCTTCGGCGTGCGCGACAACATGCATCCGCGCGACTGGGCCGCCAAGCAAAGCGGCTGGCGCGCACGCGCCAACAGCGCGCAGGCCAACAGCTTCGAAGGCCTGCCGTTCTTCATCGGCGCGGTGCTCATTGCGCACCAGCTCGGCGTGGCGCAGGCGCGGCTCGACATGCTCGCGGTGGCCTACGTCGTGCTGCGCGTGATCTACCTCGGCCTGTACATCCGCGGCGCGCCGAGCGCGCGCAGCGCGGTCTGGGCACTCGCGTTCCTGGTCAATATCGCGATACTTTTTCTGGCGCGATAGCGCCTTGGCGAAGGCTTCTCCAGGAGGCCTTCGTGCTTACGTGAAAACCCGCACGGGATGACCCCGATGCAGGCCCACAGGGCGCACGCCTAAGCTCGATTCAGTTCACCAGAATCACAGAGCCCGCAGGACCGCGCCATGCTTCATCGCAGAACCCTCATCTCCGCCTCCGCAGTCGCTGCCGCAGCGATTGCATTGCCGCGGGTCTTTGCGCAGCAGGCCAAGCTGGAGAAAACCAAGGTCTCGATCGCGGTGGGTGGCAAGGCGGCGTTCTACTACCTGCCGCTCACCATCTCCGAGCAGCTGGGCTACTTCAAGGCCGAAGGGCTCGAAGTGGAA
Organism: Variovorax sp. GW531-E2; assembly: GCF_059423125.1. Classification (NCBI taxonomy): domain Bacteria; kingdom Pseudomonadati; phylum Pseudomonadota; class Betaproteobacteria; order Burkholderiales; family Comamonadaceae; genus Variovorax; species Variovorax sp. GW531-E2. Next base: position 49,409 of record NZ_JBWKXQ010000007.1, read on the forward strand.
ATCTCCGACTTCGCCGGCGGTGCGCGCGCACTGCAAGCGGTGGTGGGTGGCTCGGCCGACGTCTGCTCGGGTGCCTACGAGCACACGATCAACCTGCAGGCCAAGAACCAGTTCTTCCAGGCCTTCGTGCTGCAGGGCCGCGCACCGCAGATCGCGGTGGGCGTGTCGACGAAGAACATGGCGGGCTACACCGGCATCCAGGACCTCAAGGGCAAGAAGATCGGCGTCTCGGCGCCGGGCTCCTCGACCAACATGGTGGCCAACCTCGTGCTCTCGCGCGGCGGCCTCAAGGCCAGTGACGTGAGCTTCATCGGCGTGGGCGTGGCGGCCGGTGCGCTCACCGCGCTGCGCTCGGGCCAGATCGACGCCATCAGCAACACCGATCCGGTGATGACCATGCTGGAGCAGAAGGGCGACGTGAAGATCATCAGCGACACGCGCACGCTCAAGGGCACCGAGCAGGTGTTCGGTGGGCCGATGCCCGCCGCTTGCCTCTACGCGCCGATCGACTTCATCCAGAAGCACCCCAACACCTGCCAGGCGTTGGCCAACGCGATCGTGCGCGGCCTGAAGTGGCTGCAGACGGCGGGGCCGGGCGACATCATCAAGACCGTGCCCGAGACGTATCTGCTGGGCGACCGCGCGCTGTACCTCGCGTCGTTCGACAAGGTGCGCGAGTCCATCGCCACCGACGGCCTCGTGCCGGCCGAAGGGCCGAAGACGGCGCTCAACGCCATCGCGAGCTTCGACACCTCGGTCAAGGCCGACAAGATCGACCTCGCCAGGACCTACACCAACGATTTTGCAAAGCGTGCGAAAGACAGGTTCAAAGCCTGATTGCGAACGTTCAGCAACCCGGCTTCGGCCGGGTTTTTTCTTCCGGAGCGCCATGTCCGACTACGCCCTCGAACTCCTTTCCATCCGCTGCACCTTCCATTCGAAGGACGACCCGGGCCAGCGCTACACGGCGGTGGACGACACCACGCTGCGCATCGGCGCGGGCGAGTTCGTCTCGGTGGTCGGGCCCACGGGCTGCGGCAAGTCGACGCTGCTGAACGTGGGCGCGGGCTTGCTCGAGCCGTCGTCGGGCGGGGTGAAGGTGTTCGGCCAACCGCTCACGGGCGTGAACAAGCGTGCGGGCTACATGTTCCAGACCGAGGCGCTGATGCCGTGGCGCAGCGCCATCGACAACGTGAAGGTGGGGCTGCAGTACCGCGGCGTGCCCGACGCCGCGGCGCACGCGCAGGCCGAGGCCTGGCTCTCGCGCGTGGGCCTTTCGGGCTTCGGCGACCGTTACCCGCACCAGCTCTCGGGCGGCATGCGCAAGCGCGTGGCGCTGGCGCAGACGCTGGTGCTCGACCCCGACATCATCCTCATGGACGAGCCCTTCAGCGCGCTCGACGTGCAGACGCGGCAGCTGATGGAAAACGAAGTGCTCGAACTCTGGAGCGCGAAGAAGAAGGCGGTGCTCTTCATCACGCACGACCTCGATGAGGCGATTGCGATGAGCGACCGCGTGGTGGTGCTGTCGGCCGGCCCGGCGACGCGGCCGATCGGCGAGTTCGTGATCGACCTGCCGCGTCCGCGCGACGTGGCCGAGGTGCGCACGCAGCCGCGCTTCGTGGAGCTGCACCGCCAGATCTGGGAGGTGCTGCGCGACGAGGTGCTCAAGGGCTACGCGCAGCAACTGAGGAAGGCCGCATGATGCCGCGCCTCGATGCACGCCATGCGCGCTTCTGGCAGCTCGCGCTGCTGGCCGTGATCCTTGTGCTGTGGCACGTTGCTTCGCGCAACGACCAGATCGCGTTCTTCCTCGGCCAGCCGATCGTGGTGGCGGGGCGCATCTGGAGCTGGTTCCTGCCCTTCGAGGTGCCGCCGAACCTGCTGTTTCCCGAAGGCCTGAAGGGCAATGCCGACATCTACCGCCACCTGGGCACCACGCTGCTCGAAACGGTGCTGGCCTTCGGCATCGGCACGGCGCTCGGGCTGGGCTGCGGCCTGTGGCTGGCGCTGGCGCCCACGGCGAGCCTGATCCTCGATCCGTACATCAAGGCCGCCAACTCGATGCCGCGCGTGATCCTCGCGCCGATCTTCGCGCTGTGGTTCGGCCTGGGCATCTGGAGCAAGGTGGCGCTGGCGGTCACGCTGGTGTTCTTCATCGTGTTCTTCAACGTCTACCAGGGCGTGCGCGAAGTGAGCCCGGTGGTGCTGGCCAACGCGAAGATGCTGGGCGCCAACCAGCGGCAGCTGCTGCGCACGGTGTACCTGCCCAGCGCCACGAGCTGGGTGTTCTCCAGCCTGCACACCTCCGTGGGCCTGGCCTTCGTCGGCGCGGTGGTGGGGGAGTACCTGGGCTCGGCGCGCGGCGTGGGCTACCTGATCCTGCAGGCCGAGGGCACCTTCGACGTGAACACGGTCTTCGCCGGCATCGTGGTGCTCACGGCTTTCGCGCTGGCGCTCGACGGGCTCGTGGGCCTGATCGAGAAGCGGCTCATGAAGTGGCAGCCGCGCAGCGGAGAGACTGAAAAGCTCTGAGCCGCGCGTTCAGCGCGTTCAGTGGGTCTGGCGCGTTTCGGTGTTGACCTGCACCAGCGCGCGTCCCGCGAAGAGGCCGCCGGACATCTCGAGCACCAGCCGTTCCTTGTCGCGGCGGCGCAGGTCGTCGATCACTTCGTCGGCTTCCTCGGGCGTGGCGCCCAGTGCGACCACGCCCTGGCGGCCGAAGGCCATGGCCGATTCGAAGGTCTCGCGGATCTGGTAGTCGACGTCGAGCTTCACGAGCTCCACCGCATGCTCGCGATCGAAGGCGCGCACCATCAGGTGCGCATGCGGGAACTCGGCCTTCACGTGTTCGGCGATGCGCGTGGCCACGGCGCGGTTGTCGATGCACACCATGATCGCGCGGGCGTTGTGCGCGCCCGCCGCGTGCAGCACGTCGGCGCGTGCGCCGTCGCCGTAGTACACCTTGAAGCCGAAGTCGGCGGCGTCGCGGATCACCTGCGTGTCGTTGTCGATGATGGAGATGGACGCACCGCGCGCCAGCGCGCCCTGGATCGCGATCTGCCCGAAGCGGCCGAAGCCGATGACGAGCACGTTGCCGGCCAGTTCTTCGGCTTTCTCCACGCCCTCCATCGAGGCCTGCGCGGTGGGCGCGAAGCGGCGATGCGCCAGCACCACCAGCGGCGTGAGCGCCATCGACAGCACCACCACCGCCGTCATGTTGGCGTTGACCGTCGGGCTGATGACCTTGGCGGCGAGCGCCGACGAGAACAGCACGAAGGCGAACTCGCCGCCCTGTGCCATCAGCACGGCGCGGTCGAGCGCATCGGCGGGCGAACTCTTGGCGAGCCGCGCCACGCCGTAGATGCACAGCGCCTTGACCACCATCATCGAGATCACGCCCGCGACGATGAGCTGCCAGTTCTGCGCCACCACCGCGAGGTCGAGCGACATGCCCACGCCGATGAAGAACAGCCCGAGCAGCAGCCCGCGGAAGGGTTCGATATCGGCTTCGAGCTGGTGGCGGAAGGTCGATTCGGAGAGCAGCACGCCGGCCAGGAAGGCGCCCATGGCCATCGACAGGCCGCCGACCTGCATCAGCAGCGCCGCGCCCAGCACCACGAGCAGCGCCGCGGCCGTCATCACCTCGCGCGCCTTGGAGTTGGCGAGCACGCGGAACAGCGGATTGAGCAGCCAGATGCCGGCCGCCACCAGCGCCGCGAGCGCACCCACGGCAATGCCGATGCCGATCCAGCGCGAAGGCGCAATGGCCTGTTGCGCCGCATCCACCGGTGCGATGAAGGCGACGATGGCCAGCAGCGGCACGATCAGCAGATCTTCGAAGAGCAGCACGGCGACGATCTTCTGGCCGCGCGGCGCGGCGATGTCGCCGCGTTCACCGAGCAGCTGCATCACGATGGCCGTGGAGGTGAGCACGAAGCCCATCGCACACACGAACGAGACGGCGAGCGGGAAGCCGAAGGCCATGCCCACGCCGGTCAGCAGGATGCCGCACACCACCACCTGCAGGCTGCCCAGGCCGAAGATGTCGCGCCGCATGCTCCACAGGTGCGACGGGCGCATCTCGAGCCCGATCACGAAGAGGAACATCACGACACCGAGTTCGGCCGTGTGAAGGATGGTCTGCGGGTCGGTGAAGAGGCCGAAGCCGAAGGGCCCGATGGCCAGGCCCGCCGCCAGGTAGCCGAGCACGGAGCCCAGCCCGAGCCGCTTGAACAGCGGCACGGCCACGACGGCGGCCCCCAACAACGTGACGACCTTGATGAGATCGCCCGCGCTTCCTTCGACTGCCATGGCCTGTCCTCCTGATGTCGCTTCTCTTGTCCGGGCCCGGCACCGCCCGCCGGCAGGGCAGGGGTCAGCGCTTGCGCTTGGACGGCGTGCCGCCGCGCGGCTGGCGCACCACAGCCTGCTTGGCGCTGCTGCTGCCGCGTGCGGCGGCCTTCACCGGCGCGCCGCCGCGCTTGGATGTGACCACCGCCGCGCCCCGGCCACGCGCGGGCGCGGCACCCGAGCCGACGCGCGCCGCGGGCGTGGCGCGCACCGGCAGGTACACGACCACGCTGTAGCCGCGCTTGAAGGCGTGGTTCTGATTGACGTCGTTCCAGTCGGCCACGGCCGCGGGCTTGAGGTTGTAGCGGCGCGCGATGCTCGCCACGTTGTCCGAGCGGCCGGCCTTGACGGTGGTGCGGCGCGTGATGATCTCGGGCTGGAAGCTCAGGTGGCCGCCGTCGGCCACGACCGCCGCCACGTCTTCCTTCACGCGTGCGCCGCGGGGCACGATCAGCGTGGAGCCGGCCTTGATGAGCATGCGCGGCGGCACGTTGTTGAGCGCGCGCAGGTCCGATTCGCTCATGCCCGAGCGCTGGGCGGCGTCGGCCACCGTCATGGTGGTGGGCACGACCCAGGCGGTCCAGCTGGCGTACTGGCCCTGCGTGTAGGCGTCGAAGTTGCGCTTGAAGACCGCCGCGTTGTCCCAGGGCAGCAGGATCTCGGAGGTGCCGGCCGCGATCAGCACGGGCTTGTGGGCGGCGGGGTTGAGCGCGCGGAAGTCCTCGATGCGCACGTCGGCCAGCTTGGCCGCCAGTTCCACGTCGAGGTCGCGCGTGAGCGGCACGGTCTGGAAGTAGGGGTGGTTGGCGATCAGCGGCAGCTCGGCGTTGAAGGCCTGCGGGTTGGCCACGATGTTCTTCACGGCCTGCAGCTTGGGCACGTACAGTCGGGTCTCGGCCGGCATCGACAGGTCGCTGTAGGTGGTGGGCAGGCCCAGGCGCTGGTTCTTGGCGATGGCGCGTCCCACGCTGCCTTCGCCCCAGTTGTAGGCGGCCAGTGCAAGCTGCCAGTCGCCGAACATGCCGTAGAGCTTTTGCAGGTAGTCGAGCGCGGCGCGGGTGGAGGCCACCACGTCGCGGCGGTCGTCGCGGAAGATGTTCTGCTTCAGGTCGAAGTCGGTGCCGGTGGCGGGCATGAACTGCCACATGCCGGCGGCGCGCGCGCTGGACACGGCCTGCGGGTTGAAGGCGCTCTCGATGTACGGCAGCAGCGCCAGCTCGGTCGGCATGTTGCGGCGCTCGAGCTCCTCGACGATGTGGAAGATGTACTTGTTCGAGCGCTCGGTCATGCGCTGGATGTAGTCGGGCCGGCTGGCGTACCACTGCTCGCGGTCGCGCACCAGGTCGCTTTCCAGGTTGGGCATCTTGAAACCGCGACGGATGCGATCCCACATGTCGGCGGGCGGTGCCAGCGTGACCACGCTCTGCGAACGCGCCTGGCCGCTGGTGAGCGGGCTGAGGTTGCTGTCGCGCGGATAGACCGGGGTGGCGCTGCCCGACGGGCGGGCGCCCGTGCCGCCGGCGGAGGCGCCGGCCTTGGCGTTGGTGGAGGAAGAAGCGCTGTTGTCCGTGCCCGCGCAGCCCGCGAGTACCAGGGAGCCTGCAAGGCAGGTGGCAACGATAAATTTCATCGGAAGTCGTTTTTCCATTGGCGCAGGGCGGCGAACACCTCGGCTTCGGCGGCATCCGCGGAAAGCTCGGCATGGGCCCGCACTGCTCGAAAGACGGTGGCTTCGCGGCTGCGAAGAAAGGGGTTGATCCGGCGTTCGATCGCCAGTTGCGACGGCAGCGTGGGCTGCCCCTGTGCGCGCAGGCTTTCGCAATGCGCGTTGTAGTGAGTGAGTTCGTCGTTGCCGGGTTCCACGGCGCGGGCGAACTTCAGGTTAGCAAGTGTGTATTCGTGCGCACAGCACACGCGCGTGTCGCCGGGCAGCGCCGCCAGGGCGTCGAGCGAGGCGAGCATCTGCGCGGGCGTGCCTTCGAACAGGCGGCCGCAGCCGCCGGAGAAAAGGGTGTCGCCGCAGAACAGCACGGGGGCCTGCGCGGCCGAGGCCGGCAGGAAGTAGGCGATGTGCCCGGCCGTGTGGCCCGGCACGTCAATGACCTCGAAGCGCAGGCCCAGGGCCTGTGCGACGTCGCCTTGCACCAGCGGCGTGAAAGGCTCGGGGATGCGCTCGCGCGCCGGGCCCCACACCTTCGCGCCCGTGGCCGCATGCAGCGCGGCCACGCCGCCCGTGTGATCGGGGTGGTGGTGCGTGACTAGAATCGCGGCCAGCTGCAGCTTGTGGTGCGCCAACGCATCGAACACCGGTTGGGCATCGCCCGGGTCCACCACGATGGCGTGGTGCCCGTCGTGCAGCATCCAGATGTAGTTGTCAGCAAAAGCGGGCAGCGGAACAAGGGTCATGAGCGGTCAAATTATAGGTTTGCAGGATTGGTTCGCGACCCCCCCCGGCCGCTACCTCCTGGCCTGGGAGCAGGCCCAGTTCGACGAGGCGGTGGCCGATGTTTTCGGTTACCACGCCTTGCAGCTCGGGGCCGCCGAGGTCGACGGGCTGCGCGCCAACCGCATGCCGCACCGCTGGCTGGCCCTGACCGACCCGGTGCGGGCCGGCAAGGCCACGCTGGTGACCGATTTCGCCGCCTTGCCGTTCGCGGCCAACAGCCTCGATCTCGTGGTGCTGCCGCACGCCTTGGAACTCAGTCCCGATCCGCACGCCACGCTGCGCGAGGTCGAGCGGGTGCTGGTGCCCGAGGGGCGGGTGGTGATCTGCGGCCTGAACCCGACCAGCCTGTGGGGCCTGCGGCAGCGCCGCGGGCACCTGTACCGCCGGCTGGGCCTGGGCGAAACCTTCCTGCCCGAGGCCGGCGAGTTCATCGGCTACTGGCGCATGCGCGACTGGCTGCGCCTGCTGAGCTTCGAGGTGGAGTCGGGCCGTTTCGGCATCTACCGGCCGGCGGTGCGCAGCGACGCCTGGCTGGAGCGCTCGCGCTGGATGGACGCCGCCGGCGAGCGCTGGTGGCCGATCTTCGGCGCCGCCTACTTCCTGGTGGCGGTGAAGCGCGTGCGCGGCATGCGCCTGCTGAGCGCCGACTGGCGCCGCAGCGGCGCGCGGGCGACGGCGCCGGTGCCCATCGCGGGCAAGGTGCACCGCAGCAAGCAGTGAACGAACGAATCCATGGACGCGGGCGGCATCGCCCCCATGACGCTAGAGAAAAAAGGAACAGTCAGTTTGAACGAAGTCGTGATCTACACCGATGGCGCGTGCAAGGGCAACCCGGGACCGGGCGGCTGGGGCGCGTGGCTCAAGTCGGGCCCCACCGAGAAGGAACTGTTCGGCGGTGAACTCAACACCACCAACAACCGCATGGAACTCACGGCCGTGATCGAAGGGCTGGCCGCGCTCAAGCGGCCCTGCAAGGTGCTGCTGTACCTGGACAGCCAGTACGTGCGCATGGGCATCACCGAATGGATTCGCGGCTGGAAGGCCAAGGGCTGGCTCACCTCGACCAAGCAGCCCGTGAAGAACGTCGAGCTCTGGCAGAAGCTCGACAAGCTGGTGTCCGAGGGCGGCCACCAGATCGAGTGGCGCTGGGTCAAGGGGCACTCAGGCGATCCGGGCAACGAGCGGGCCGACATGCTGGCCAACAAGGGCGTGGACAAGGCATTGGGGCGGCTCTGACTGTCGAGACTGTCTGTTCGTGAGACACCGCGGAACCGGCTTTGCCGGGCCGCTGGTGTCGCCCCCGGCGAGGGGGTTGGCGAAGCGACACGAAGTGCGCGAAGCCTGGGGGTGTACTAGATGAGCCCTTCGAAGACCATCACGTCGACTTCCTGCCCGGCGTCGACATGGCCCTGCTCGTGGGGCAGCACCACGAGCCCGTTGGCCTCGAGCATCGAGCTCAGCACGCCCGAACCCTGGTGCGCCGCCACCCGCACCTCGGGCAACGACCCCGGCACTTGGCGGACAACGCCGCGCTGGTACTCGGTGCGCCCCGGCTTCTTGCGGATGGGCCCGGCGCTGCGTGCGCGCAGCAGCGGCGGCGGGGCGCAGGCTTCGTCGTGGCAGCCCATCAGCCGCAGCAGCGCCGGCCGCACGAAGGCCAGGAAGGCGACCATCGCCGCCACCGGATTGCCCGGCAGGCCGAACAGCACGGCCGACGTGGCGGTGGCCTCGCGCGGACGCGGAATCAGCCCCACCGCCAGCGGCCGGCCGGGCCGCATCGCGACCCGCCAGAAGGCCATGTCGCCCAGTTGCTGCATCACGTCGCGCGTGTGGTCGGCCGCGCCTGCGCTCACGCCACCGCTGGTGACGATGGCATCGGCCTCGTGCGCCGCGCGCTGCAGCGTGGCCGCGAGCGTGGCGGGGTCGTCGTGCACCAGGCCGAGGTCGACCACCTCGCAGCCCAGCCGCGTGAGCAGGCCGAACAGGGTGTAGCGGTTGCTGTCGTACACGGCGCCTTCGCGCGGCGTGTCGCCCAGGCAGAGGATTTCGTCGCCGGTCGAGAAGTACGCCACGCGCAGCCGGCGCCGCACGGTCACGCGCGCCAGGCCGAGGCTGGCGACCATGCCGAGCGCGGCCGGCGACAGGCGCTCGCCGCGCCGCAGCGCCGCTTGGCCCTGCATCAGGTCTTCGCCGGCCAGGCGGCGGTTGTCGCCGCGGCCCAGCACGCGGGCCGGAAAGCAGACCTGGTCGCCGTCGACCTTGCAGAACTCCTGCGGGATCACGGTGTCCAGGCCCGCCGGCATCATCGCGCCGGTCATGATGCGTACCGCGTCGTGCGGCCCGAGCGCGCCGCGCCAGGCCGAGCCGGCCAGCGCCGTGCCCGCCACGCGCAGCGTGAGCGAATGGTCGATGGGCGCATCGGCCGGCAGCAGCGCGCCGTCGAAGGCGTAGCCGTCCATGGCCGAGTTGTCGTGCGGCGGCACGCTCACCGGCGAGACGAGGTCGTCGGCCAGCACGCGGCCGAGCGCGTCGCGCAGCGCGACCTCTTCGGTGTCTGCCACGGCCAGCGGTGCGACGAGGCGCGCGAGAAAGGCGGCGACGGTGTCGACGTCGAGGTCGCCCGCGTCGTAGTCCGCGAGGTCGGCGGCGATGGCGGCGATGCGGCTCATGGCTGTTCGAGCGTCTGCAGATCGGCCAGCGTGTTCGCGTTGAAGAAGGCGTCGGGCGCGTCGCCGGGGCGATCGAAGGGAACGGTCAGGGCGTTGTGCTGCGCGGTCCAGGCGCCGACCTTGCGGCCGCCTTCCTCGACAAAGCGGCGCAGGCTGTCGCGCAGTTCGATGTGCAGCAGGCAGAACACCGGCTGGCGACGCAGCACTGTGCGGCCGTCGGCCTCGGTTTCAGGCGCGGCGGCCATGGCGATGCGCGCGTGGGGGCCCTCGGCGGCCAGGGCTTCGGCCAGCCGCACCGCCAGGTCGGGTGGAAAGCGCGGCGTGTCACAGGGCACGGTGAGCAGCCAGGGCGTGGGGCAGTGTTCGAGCCCGCTCAGCATGCCGGCGAGCGGGCCGGGGTGGTCGGGCACGCTGTCGGCGAACACGGGCACGCCCAGCGCTTCGTAGGCCGCGAAGTTCCGGTTGGCATTGATCAGCACGCGGCCGACCTGCGGGCGCAGGCGCCGCACGGCGTGCGCGGCGAGCACTTCGCCCTGGAGCGGTTGCAGGCCCTTGTCGACCCCGCCCATGCGGGTGCCGCGCCCGCCGGCGAGCACGAGGCCCGTGATGTCGGCCGCTGCGATGGCCGGTGAGGTACTCATGGCTGGCGGCCTCATCCGCCGATGTAGCTCATCTCGACGCGCCGGGGCGCTGCCGCGTCGGGGGGGCTGTCGTCGGGGCCGCGCAGCGCGCGCAGCTCGGAATAGCGGTCGGCGCGGCCCTGCCAGATATGGCCGATGGCGGAGGCGATGTCGCCGTCGCTCGCGCCGTCGCGCAGCATCGGACGCAGGTCGTGGCCCTGGCTTGCGAACAGGCACAGGTACAGCTTGCCCTCGGTCGACAGGCGCGCGCGGCTGCAGTCGTGGCAGAAGGCCTGGGTCACGCTGCTGATCACGCCGATCTCGCCGCCGCCGTCGGCATAGGCCCAACGCTGGGCGGTCTCGCCGGGCGTGGTGGCTTCGAGCGGCACGAGCGGAAATTCGGCCGCGATGCGGGCGATGACGTCGGCCGAGGGCAGCACCTCGTCCATGCGCCAGCCGTTGGTGGCGCCCACGTCCATGTACTCGATGAAGCGCAGCACGACCTTGCCGCCGTGGTGCTCGCGGAAGTAGCGCGCCATCGGCAGGATCTCTTGCTCGTTGGTGCCGCGCTTGACCACCATGTTGACCTTGATCGGGCCCAGGCCCGCGGCCAGGGCGGCGTCGATGCCGGCCAGCACGTCGGCCACCGGAAAGTCGACGTCGTTCATGTGGCGGAACACGGCGTCGTCCAGGCTGTCCAGGCTCACGGTCACGCGCTGCAGGCCGGCGGCCTTCAGCGCGGTGGCCTTGCGTTTCAGCAGCGAGCCGTTGGTGGTGAGCGTGAGCTCGAGCGGGTCGCCGCCGGGCGTGCGCAGCTCGGCCAGTTGGGCGATGAGCCCTTCGATGTGCTTGCGCAGCAGCGGCTCGCCGCCGGTCAGGCGGATCTTGTGCACGCCGTGCGAGGCGAACAGGCGCGCCAGGCGCGTGATTTCCTCGAAGCTCAGCAGGGCGCTGTGCGGCAGGTACTGGTAGTCCTTGTCGAACACGTCCTTGGGCATGCAGTAGCTGCAGCGGAAGTTGCAGCGGTCGGTCACGCTGATGCGCAGGTCGGTCAGCGGGCGGCCCAGCCGGTCGGCCAGCAGGCCGGTGGCGGGCACGGCAATGTCCGGCGCGGCCACGACGGCGTGGCCGGCCTGAGCGATCGGAATGACGGTGCTGCTGCTTTTCTTCATGGGGCGATGCCGATTTTGCGCCATGGCCCGCGACCGCGCGCCATGCGGGCTACTTCAGCACTGCTGCATAGACCATGTTGCGCGCGAGGCTTCGGTAGTGGGTGCGGTATTTGGGCGACTGCAGCATCAGCACGACGAACAGCTCGTTCTTCGGATCGACCCACATGTAGGTGCCGCCCGCGCCGCCCCAGTTGTACTCGCCGCCGCCGGACGGGTAGGGTGCCTCGCCGTCGTTGCGGCGCACCGCGAAGCCCAGGCCGAAGCCGTAGCCCGGGCCCGGCAGGTACAGCGGGCCGGGCACGATGCCGGCGCCGGCGTTCGAATGGTCGGTCGTCATCAGCGCCAGCGTGCGCGGGCCGAGGTAGCGCGTGCCGTCGAGCGTGCCGCCGTTGAGCAGCATCTGCAGGAAGCGCGCGTAGTCGGATGCGGTCGACACCAGCCCGCCGCCGCCCGATTCGAACTTGCGCACGATGCGCGGGTCGTTCAGGTCGGCGCCCACGCCGAAGCTGCGATCGCTCGGCAGCGGCTCGGCGATGCGCGGCTGGCGCGCCGGTTCGGGCACGTAGTAGGTGGTGTCCTTCATGCCCAGCGGGTCGAACAGGCGCGCCTTTTCGAACTGGTACAGCGACTGGCCCGACACCACCTCGACCACGCGGCCCAGGATGTCGGTCGAGTAGCTGTAGTCCCAGGTCGTGCCGGGCTGGTAGGCCAGCGGCAGCTTGGCCAGTCGCTGCGAGAACTCGGCGCTGGTCGGATCGCCTTCCGCGAGGTTGGCGGTGTTGTAGGTCTGTTTCACCAGCCCCGGGCCGAAGAAGCCGTAGGTCAGGCCCGAGGTGTGGCGCATGAGGTCCTGCACGGTGATCGGGCGGCGCGCGGGCACGGTCTCGAGCACCGGCTTGCCGTCGGCGCCGGGCTTCTCGATGCCCACCGTCATGCGGGCGTACTCGGGCAGGTACATCGCGACCGGGTCGTCCAGCTTCATGCGGCCGTCTTCCACCAGCATCATCGCGGCGACCGTGGTGATGGGCTTGCTCATCGAGTAGATGCGGAAGATGCCGTCGCGCGGCATCGGCGTGCCGGCGGTGGCGTCGAGCTTGCCGACGGGTTCGAACCACGCGACCTTGCCCTGGCGAGCGACCAGCAGCACCGCGCCGGGGATCTTGCCGGCGGCCACGTCGGCCTTGAGCACGTCGGTGAGCTTCTGCAGGCGTTCGCCCGACAGGCCCACCGACTCGGGCCGGGCGGTGGGCAGCGACTGGGCGGTGGCGAGCAGCGGCAGGGCGAGGCTCAGGCCGAGCAGGGCCGTGCGCACCAGGGCGCGGCGCTTCAGGATGGTCATGCGTGTTGTCTCCGTCGGTGGTGGATGGATGCAACCGGCAGGACGGTCTTGGCGCCGTCCGTGCGAGCCGGTCGCGGGGCAGTGTATCGGCGCTTCGGCGATGGCGTGCTGGCCGATTGGCGGCATCTATGACGCCGATATCTTGACGCAGACAATGAGAATTACTATCATTTGAACGCCTGAGTACGCAGCACAAGCACCACGCAAAGGGCTCTCTTCCAACAAGGAGCTTCCGAACCGTGCCGTACACCCTGCCAGCCTTGCCCTATGCCTTCGACGCGCTCGAACCCCACATCGACGCGCAGACGATGGAGATCCACCACGGCAAGCACCACCAGACCTACGTGAACAACCTGAATGCGGCGTTGAAAGACACGCCGCACGCGGACACGCCGGTCGAAGCCCTCGTCGCCGGTGTCGAAGAACTGCCCGAGGCGCTGCGCGCCCCCGTGCGCAACAACGGCGGCGGCCACGCCAACCACAGCCTGTTCTGGACCGTGATGGCCCCCGTGGACCAGGGCGGTGGCGGGGCGCCGTCGGGCGCGCTCGCGCAGGCCATCGACGCCGACCTGGGCGGCTTCGACGCCTTCAAGGACGCCTTCACCAAGGCCGCGCTCACGCGCTTCGGCAGCGGCTGGGCCTGGCTGGTCGTCGGTGCCGACGGCAAGCTGGCCGTGGAAAGCAGCGGCAACCAGGACAGCCCGCTGATGCGCGGCATCGGCTCGGGCAAGACCCCGATCCTGGGCCTGGACGTGTGGGAGCACGCCTACTACCTGAAGTACCAGAACCGCCGCCCGGAGTACATCGCGGCCTTCTACAACGTGGTGAACTGGGCCGAGGTGGCCCGCCGCCATGCCGCCGCGACCGGCGGCCGATGAACCGAAGAGGAGCCCGCCCATGAACGACTCGCCGCAAGGCACGATGGCCGCACAGCCGCCGCCAAGGTCGCCGCGCCCGGTGCGCGAGTGGATCGGCTTTGCCATCGTCGCGGCCGGCGCGCTGGCGCTGGCGTCGCAGTTCTGGTCCTTCGTGCGCGCCGACCCGCTGGTGTGGAACGCGCTGCGCGGCGGCTCGGTGGCGGCGCTGGCGACCGCGCTGGGCACGCTGCCGGTGCTGTTCTCGCAGAAGCTGCCCGACAAGCTGCAGGACACGCTGTTCGGCTTCGGCGCCGGCGTGATGCTCGCGGCCTGCGCCTTCTCGCTGATCATTCCCGGGCTGGACGCCGCCAAGTCGACGGGCGTCTTCGGCGGCGGCGACTGGGCCGCCGGCGGCGTGATCGGCACGGCCATCCTGCTGGGCGGCCTGGTGCTGATGACCATGGACCGCGTGCTGCCGCACGAGCACTTCATCAAGGGCCGCGAAGGGCAGAGCGGGCGGCAGCTGCGCCGCACGTGGCTCTTCGTGTTCGCGATCGCGCTGCACAACGTGCCCGAGGGTCTGGCCATCGGCGTCGGCTATGCGGCCAACAACGGCGTGCGCGCCGATGCGCTCGCCACCGGCATCGCGATCCAGGACGTGCCCGAGGGGCTGGTGGTCGCCGTGGCGTTGCTGGCGGCGGGCTACAGCCGCCTGTTCGCGGTGCTGATCGGCATGGCCTCGGGGCTGGTCGAGCCGCTGGGCGCCGTGCTCGGCGCGGCGGTGGTGGGGCATTCGGCGATGCTGCTGCCCTGGGGGCTGGGCTTCGCGGCAGGCGCGATGCTGTTCGTGATCAGCCACGAGATCATTCCCGAATCGCACCGCAAGGGGCACGAGGCCTATGCGACCAGCGGGCTGATGATCGGCTTCGTGCTGATGATGCTGCTGGACACCGCGCTGGGCTGATGCCCGCGCGCGGCGTCGTCAGCTTCAGCCGTGCTTGACGGCGATGGTCTTCAGGGTCGTGAAGCCGTACAGCGCCTCGAAGCCCTTTTCGCGCCCGTAGCCCGACGACTTCACGCCACCGAACGGCAGTTCCACGCCGCCGCCCGCGCCGTAGTTGTTGATGAACACCTGGCCGCTCTTCACGCGCCGGGCCATGCGGAACTGGCGCGCGCCGTCGGCCGTCCAGACGCCGGCCACGAGGCCGAACTGGGTGGCGTTGGCCAGGGCCACGGCTTCGTCCTCGTCGGCGAACTGCATCGCGGCGAGCACGGGGCCGAACACTTCTTCCTGCGCCAGGCGATGGCCCACGGGCACGTCGCGCAGCAGGGTCGGGGCCTGGTAGAAGCCGGTCTCGGGCGCTTCCTCGACCACCACGCCCTGCGCCACCATCGGGATGCCGGCGTGCTGCGCGTCGCTCAAAAAGTCCCACACGCGCTGCTGCTGCGTTTGGCGGATCAGCGGGCCGACGTCGAGGTCCATCGCCGCGGGGCCCACGCGCAGGGCTTCGAAGGCATGGCCCAGGCGCTCGAGCAGGGGCTCGTAGATGTCGCGCTGGATCAGCACGCGCGAGCCTGCCGAGCAGGTCTGGCCGGCGTTCTGCACGATGGCGTTGATCACCACGGGAATCACCGCGTCCAGGTCGGCGTCGGCAAACACGATCTGCGGGCTCTTGCCGCCCAGCTCGAGCGTGACCGGGCAGTGCCGCTCGGCCGCCACCTGCTGGATCAGCGTGCCGATCTTCGGGCTGCCCGTGAAGCTGATGTGGTCGATGCCTTCGTGGCGCGCGAGCGCGTCGCCCACTTCATGGCCGTAGCCCGTCACGATGTTGAGCGCGCCGGCCGGAAAACCGACCTCGGCCGCCAGTTGCGCCACGCGGATCAGCGACAGGCAGGCGTCCTCGGCGGGCTTGACCACGCACACGTTGCCGGCCGCCAGGGCGCCGCCCACGCTGCGCCCGAAGATCTGCATCGGGTAGTTCCACGGAATGATGTGGCCCGTGACGCCGTGCGGCTCGCGCCAGGTGAAGACGCTGTAGCCGTCTTGGTAGGGAATGGTCTCGCCGTGCAGCTTGTCGCAGGCGCCGGCATAGAACTCGAAGTAGCGCACCAGCGCCACCGCGTCGGCGCGGGCCTGCTTCACGGGCTTGCCGCAGTCGCGCTGCTCGATGAGCGCGAGCTCGTCGACGTGCTCGGCGATCTTCTGCGAGAGCTTGAAGAGCAGGCGGCCGCGGTCGGCGGCACTGACCTTGTGCCACACGCCCTCGAAGCAGTCGCGCGCGGCGCGCACGGCGGCGTCGATGTCGGCGGCGTTGCTGCGCTGGATTTCGTCGAAGGGCTGGCCGTCCGACGGGTCGATGACGGGGAGGGTGCGGCCGGAGGCGGAGGGAACGTCCGCGTTGGCGATGTAGTTGAGCTGCATGGGGCGAGATTTTGCGCGAAGCCCGCCCCGCGCGTGGCGCCCCGGCCGGCCCGCCTTACTTCGCCGCGGTGGCTTTGGGCAGCGCGCGCACGGCGTTCAGCATGCGCTCGACATGCTTGTCGGGGTTGAGGTTCTGGTAGTAGTAGGCAACCTTGCCGTCGGTCGCGATCACGTACGACAGGCGGTTGGCGAAGTCGGGCCGGGTCTGCATCAGCGCGTCGAAGCCCTGGATCACGGTCTTGCCCTGGTCGGAGGCCACCGGAAAGCGGCTCTGGCACGACTTGACCGAGAACTTGGAGAGCGTGTCGATGTCGTCGGCCGACACGCCGATCACCGAGGCGCCCAGCGCGGCGAACTGGTCGACTGCCTCGGCGAAGGCGTGGGCCTCGATGGAGCAGTCGTTGGAATCGGCCGCCGGAAAGAAGTACAGCACCACCGGCCCCTTGGCCAGCGCCTCGGCCAGCGAGTAGCGGAAGGTCTTGCCGCCGAGCGCGGCCGTGGCCGTGAACTTGGGCACCGGGTCGCCGATGTCGAGTGCGGCGTGGGCACTGGGTACCCCGGCGGCGAGGGCCGCGGCCCACAAAGCGGTGCGCAAAAGGAGCGATCGGGCCATGATGTAACTCCGAAGCGAAGTGAATCGAATTCTAGGACGACGCTTCGCAAAAAGGGCCCCGTTGAAACCGCCGCGGGAGGACCGGCGTACATCAGGGCAGTGGCATCCACAACGACAAGAGGAACCCGACCATGAACGCCTGGGCCCGATCTCTTCTGCGCACGGCGCTGGCCGGCGTGCTGCTGGCATTGCTCGGCGCGTGCGGCTCGCTGCCGCCGGCGCGCGAACGCCCGGCCGAACACGCGGCCGCTGCCGACCCGGGTACCGCGCTCGCGAAGATCGTCGCGGCCTCCACGCCGCCCGGCGAACATTCGGGCTTCCGGCTGATGCCGTTGGGCGTGTACTCGCTCGACGCGCGCCTGCAGCTCGCGCAGCGCGCCGAGCGCTCGCTGGTGGTGCAGTACTACCAGCTCGAGAACGACGCCACCGGCCGGCTGCTGCTGCGCACGCTGCGCGAGGCGGCGGCGCGCGGCGTGAAGGTGCGGGTGCTGGTGGACGACCTGTACACGGTGAAGAGCCAGCAGCTGTTGCTGGCGCTGTCCGAGACGCCGAATGTGTCGGTGCGCCTGTTCAACCCGTTCTGCTGCGCGCGCGACGGGTTCCTGTCGCGCTTCGTGGTGTCGATCTTCGACATCCACCGCCTCAACCACCGCATGCACAACAAGCTCTTCATTGCCGACGGCGCGATGGCGGTGGTGGGCGGGCGCAACATCGCTGACGAGTATTTCGTGCTGAGCGAGGCGCAGAACTTCATCGACATGGACGCGCTGGTGGTCGGCAAGGTGGTGCCGCAGCTCGAGTCCATCTTCGACGCCTACTGGAACAGCGACCAGATCTGGCCCATTGCCGAGATCGTGCGCAAAGAGGCCGGCGCCGCCACCTTCGATGCCGAGATCGGCATGTCGGGCCCGCCGCCGAAGGTCGTGCTGCCGCCCTCGGACATCCTCGGCTACGGCCCCATCGCCGAAGAACTCGACGGCGGCCGCATGGGCCTGCTGTGGGGCGAGGCCCGCGCCATCGCCGACCCGCCCTCCAAGCCCACGACGCTGACGGCCGAGGACGCCATTGCCACCAGCGTGACGATGAAGGTCTGGGCGCTGCTGCTCGACGCCAAGACCGAGGTCGACCTGACCTCGCCCTACCTCGTGCCGGGCGAGCGCGGCATGGCCGCCTTCGAGGACCTGGCCAAGCGCAAGGTCAAGCTCACGCTGCTGACCAATTCGCTGGCCGCCAACGACGAGCCGCTGGTGCACACCGGCTACGCGCGCTACCGCGAGCGCCTGCTGAAAGGCGGCGCTGACCTGTACGAGCTGAGCCCGCAGCGCACCACCGCGAGCATGCGCTTCGGCAGCTTCGGCAACTCGCTGGGCCGGCTGCACGCCAAGACCGCCGCCATCGACAAGACGCGCATCTTCATCGGCTCGATGAACCTCGATCCGCGTTCGGCCAGCCAGAACACCGAGATGGGCGTGGTGGTCGACAACCCGCAGCTGGCGCGCGAGATGCTGCGCATCATCCACGTGAGCAAGCTGCAGAACTCGTACCGGCTGCGGCTGTCGAAGGAGGGCGGCACGCTCGAGTGGCTCACGAACGACGGCGAGAAAGAGGTGATCCTCACCTCGGAACCCGAGTCGGGTTTCTTCCAGCGCCTGTACAACACCCTGATCTCCCCGCTGGTGCCCGAGATGCTGTTGTAGCCTCGGGGGATGGCGCAGACCTTCACTTCTCTTTCGGCCCCGCAGGTCATGCTGTGGGGCCTGCTGTTCTTCGGCGGCATCTACCTGGGTTTCGGCGCGCTCACCTGGCTGCTCACGAAGCGCGTGCTGCCGGCGCTGGGCATCGGGCGCGCGCTCGACCCTCGGCCGTTGCAGCCCGGCCAGTTGCGGCGCGAGCTCACGCAGTCGGGCATCTCGGTGCTGATCTTCGGGCTGGGCATGGTGTTCCCGTGGGGGCTGCTGCAGCTGGGCTGGGCGCAGCTCGAGCCTGACGCGGGCTGGCGCCGCATCGGGCTCGAGATCCTCGTGCTCGCGGTGTGGAACGACGTGCATTTCTGGCTCAACCACCGGCTGCTGCACACGCGCTGGCTGCGCCGTTTCCACGGGCCGCACCACCGCTCGTTCGTGACCACGCCGTGGGCCACCTACAGCTTTCACCCGATCGAGGCGCTGATGCTCGGCAACGTGATCCTGCTGCCGATGGTGCTGCACGACTTCAGCTTCTGGTCGCTGGCGTCGGTGCCGGTGTTCAGCCTGTTCTTCAACTGCGTCGGGCATTCGAACTACGACTTCGTGCCCGGCGTGTCGTACAGCCACTGGTTCGCCGCGAGCCGCCGTCACCACCTGCACCATGCCGTGCACAACGGCAACTACGGTTTCCAGTTCACCTTCATGGACCGGCTGTTCCGCACGCGCATCGCGGCCGATGCGGCCGAGCCGCTGTTCCAGGCGTTTCGAAAGAAGCATGGCGCCACGACGGCCTGACGCCGTGCGCCATCGGCTGCCGCGGCTGCGCCACTGGCGCGACTGGCAAAGCCTCGCGTACCTCGTCGCCTTGCCCGCGCTGGCGGCGTGGCAGTGGGTGCACGGTTTCCAGGTGGTGCTGTATGCGCTGATGCTGTTCCTCACGCTCGGCATCGGCGTGATTCATCACAACCACGTGCACCTGCGCATGTGGCGCGGGCGGCGCATGAACCGGCTGACCGACTTCTGGATCACGCTGCTGCAGGGCCATCCGACCTTCGTCTTCTGGCCTGCGCACGTGGCCAACCACCATCGCCACCGCCACGGGCCGAAGGACGTGGCGCGCACCTACCGCTTCGGCGGCGACACCAACCACCTGTGGGGCTACCTGCTGCACCCGTTCCAGGCAGTGTGGGTGCTGATGCCGGTGTTCTTCGGCTGGCTCGCGCGGCTGCACCGGCACCACCGCGGCGCCTGGCGCTATTGCATGGCGCAGTACGCGCTGTGGCTGGTCAGCTGGACCGTGCTGCTGGCGATCGACTGGCGCAAGGCATTGCTGTTCGTGATCGTGCCGCAGCTGCACGGCCTGCACTGGCTGCTGGCCACCAACTACCTGCAGCACGCGCACGCCGACGGCCGCAAGACGCCGCGCAAGGAGGCATCCGGCGATACCCGCGGTAGCCAGCTGAACTACGCGCGCAATTTCGAGGGGCTGGTGAACCCCTTGCTGTTCAACATCGGCCTGCACACCGCACACCACGAGAACCCGCATGCCCATTGGTCCGAGCTCACGCACCTGCATCACACGCGCTACCGCGCGCAGGTGGCACCCGCGCTCAACGAGGGCGGGCTGGTGCCGTACATGGTGCGCGTCTTCGTGCTGGGGACCGTGTGGCCGCGTTTTCGCAGCCGCTCGCTGATGCCTCCCGATTCACCCATCTCCTGAACCCATGCCCGTTTCATTCCAACGCGTGTACCTCGAAAGCGCCGGCTACTTCATGCCCGGCGAGCCTGTTCCCAACGACCGCATGGACGCGTACATCGCGCCGCTCAATCGCATGTCGGAGCGCATCAAGCGCCGCATCCTGGCCGAGAACGGCATCCTCACGCGGCACTACGCGATCGACGAGGAAGGCGTGACGCGGCACACCAACGCGCAGCTGGCGGCCGGCGCGATCCGCGACTGCCTGCAGCGTGGCGGCGCGGAGCTGTCGCGCGTGTCGCTGCTGGCCAGCGGCTCCTCGGGCGGCGACACGCTGATGCCCGGCTTCGCCAACATGATCCAGGGCGAGCTGGCGGCGCAGCCGATGGAAACGCATTCGGTGCACGGCATCTGCGCGGCCGGCGTGTCGGCGATCCAGACGGCGGCGCAGGGCATCGAGCTGGGCGCACACCGCTCGGCGCTGGCGGTGGCCAGTGAGATGCCGTCGCGCCTGTTCAAGCGCTCGCGCTTCGCGGCGCGTGGCTACGAGACCGATTTCGACTCGCACTTCCTGCGCTGGATGCTGTCCGATGGCGCGGGGGCGTTGCTGCTGTCCGACGGCACGCCTGCGCTGGCCGGCAAGCCGGGGCTGCGGCTGAAGCTGAAGTGGGTGCACCAGCGCGCCTTCTCGGGCGACTACCCGGTGTGCATGCAGCTCGGCCTGACCGAAGACCGCGCGCGCGGGCATCTCGATTTCGGCTCATGGGCCGAGGCCGAGGCGGCCGGCGCGCTGTCGCTGCGCCAGGACATCCGGCTCTTGCCGCACCTGTTCGACATCGGCATCCACGAATACGCGGGCCTGGTGCGCGACGGCTGGGTCGATCCGAAGCGGGTCGACCATTTCCTGTGCCACTACTCGTCGGAAAAATTCATCCCGGTGGTCGAAGACCTGATGGCCAAGGCCGACCTGGCGATTCCGCGCGAGCGCTGGTGGAGCAACCTGGCCTGGCGCGGCAACACGGGCGCAGCGTCGATCCTCGTGATGCTGGCCGAGTTCCTGCACACCAAGGCGCTGAAGCCGGGCGAGCAGATCTTCTGCTACGTGCCGGAGTCGGGGCGCTTCATGGCGGCGTACATGCTGCTCGAGGTCGAGGCCGTCGATGCGGCGCCCGTCGTGATCGCGCCCCGCGCGGCGGCGGTGGCGCCCGACGACGACCTCGTCATCGCGCCCCCGCACGACCCGGCCGCCGCGCCCGAAGGCCTGGGCGCCTTGCTCACCGAGCTGGCCGCCATCTGGCACGACTACCGCTCGCGCGTGTGGCGCACGCCGCTGATCCGCCAGATCCGCGAGCGCCGTTTCGCCGTGCCCGACTACCTGAACTGGATGGAGCAGTGGGTGCCGCAGGTGCGCGAAGGCAGTCTGTGGATGCGCGAAGGCGCCGCCTCGCTCAGCGAGCCGTACCGCATGCTGTCGTCGCTGATCGACGTGCACGCGGGCGAGGAGCAGAACGACTTCAACATCCTCTTCAGCGACTACCGCAAGGCCGGTGGCACGGTCGAATCGATCGATGAACTGCGCCGCAACCCCGGCGGCGAGGCACTCAACGCCTACCTGCACGGGCTGGCCGCCACGCGCGACCCGATCGGCCTGCTGGGCGCGATCTACATCATCGAAGGCACGGGCCAGCGCATCGTGCCGGCGCTGCTGCCGCTGCTCAAGGCCAGCCTGAAGCTGCCGCCCGACGCCTTCCGTTTCCTCGAGTACCACGGCCACAACGATGAGCACCACCTGAACCGCTGGCTCGCCGCGGTCGAGATGGTGATGGCCGTGGAAGGGCAGGCCCGCGCCGCCCGACAGATTGCCGACACCGCGCGCCACACGGCGGCGCTGTACCTGATGCAGTTCCAGCACATCACCGAACGAATGCCCCATGGATCGAACGCCTGAATTCCTGACGCAAGCCCACGACGAGCGCGACCCCAGCCCGTGGCTGGCGCTGTACCTCGACCAGAGCACGCCGCTGCCCGATGACGTGAAGGCCGCGTGGCTGGCCGATTCGAGCTCGGCCTCGCGCCAGTACCTGCTGCCGTTCCTGCGGCCGATCGCGCGGCTGACGATCATCCTGATCCAGATCGTGAAGGTGTTCGTGCCGCGCAACTGGTCGCACTCGGTGCTGCTGCACCGTTTCCTGGCGTGGGGGCTCAAGCGCTTCGTGTCGCCCGAGGCGAACTGGCTGATCCTGCGGCACTTTCACCTGGGCTCGCAGGTGCTGGCCTTCATCGGCCGCAACTCGCCCGCGCCCGTGGGCACCTCGCCGCTGGAGCCGGCCGACATCGACGCGCTGAAGGACGAGATGTTCCTGAAGCACGACCTGAACCTGTTTAACTTCGTGATCCGGTTGAACACCGCGCTGCGCGACAAGGGGTTGGCGCTGTGCAAGGCCGAGCAGGTCGATTTCTCGATGATCCAGCCGCCGGCGTTGCGGCTGGAAGACATGCCGCAGGGCAAGCTCAATTTTCTCGACCTGCAAAGCGCCATCGAGCTGTTCACGCCGCTGTACCAGCTGATGCTGACCGACAACGATTTCTGGCGCGCCGCCAACTCCTTGCAACTGGACGAAACCATCGGCATCTACGCGGCGACGATCCTGAACGCGCCCGAGCACCTGATCCTGGTCAACAACAAGCATCCGCTGGTGCCGCTGTCGACCTTGCGGGCCGGGCACCGGCTGGTGATCCACGGCCTGTCGACCGAAATGCTTCACAGCCTGCTCCAGCGCATGCGCGCGGCGCAGGAAGCCATGTCGGCAGAGACACTTCCGCGCGACCCGCCCCTTGCATAGGGGTATGCTGTCCCCACATGCAAACCATGAACACGACCCGAAATCCGTCCCCCAAGACCGATCTGGCGGTGACCCACGTGCTGGCTCAACTGCTGGAGAGGCTTGAGCACAGCGCCGTGCCGGTCGGCGCCGAGCAGTACCGCTCGGTGGTCGAGCACCTGGTGCATGAATTCGAAGACGTCGAGCCCGGTGCCGAACTGGGCCAGTTGCTCGATGCCTATCCGGCCGCCTCCGAGGTCTACGAAAATATGAATTACCAGCACGCCGGCCTTTGCCGCTCGGCGCTGGACGTTTCCCTGGCCGCCGAAGGCGCAGCCAGGGAAGCCATTGCCCGCGCCATGCGCGGTGACGAATCGAACAAGGACAAGATGCATGGCCAAGGGTGAAGTGAAAACGGCAGTGGTGGCGGACGGGCTGCGCTACAAATCGAAGGCGCCGGGCTCTCCGTTCCGCGCCTCGGCGTCGTTCAGCGGGGCCACGATGTCCTGCTTCATGTGCGGCAAGCACCGCGTGCGTTCGCAGCTGCGCACGCGCCAGGTGCTGGGCAAGTCGCAGACCGTCTGCGCGCCCTCGTGCAAGGCGCTCGACGAGGCCCTCGAGGCCGAAGCATCGTCGAGCTGAGCGCCTAGCACGGCGCCGCGTCGCGTTGGCGACATGGCCTCATCGGCATGTCGTCGATTGCCTTCCATCCCGGTCGCAATCGATATACAGTTGGACACAAATGATGCAAGTAATTGCATTTAATCTAAAGTTCTAATTTGTAGCCGATGACCACTCAAATCCAGCAAGAAGGCGATCGGTGCCCCGCAGCGGGCGTGGATTTTTCTCTGCGTGGAGGGCCTGAGCTGTGAACAAGCCACGTCACGTCGTCATGCAGGTCGTCAAGCGCTCGTCCGGCAGCGCCACGCACCATGTCGAATTCCTCATGGACGACAACTTCGCCGAGCGCCTGCGCCAATTGCGCTCGCTGGTGCCGCCGCTTGGCGCCCTCAACAAGCAACGCGACCTCGTGATCGACAAGGTGCGCGTGCGCCTGCCCAACGCCATCTGGCGCTCGGGCAACGAGATCGCCATCGACGGCGGGGTGGACGGCTCCTGCATCGTGATCGCGGCCGAGGGCTCGTTCAACTGCGGCGGCAAGGACCGCCGCACGCGCGAAAAGCTCGTGACCTACAACTTCTCGATCGCGCGCCTGATCGAGCTGCACGGCGAGCGCCCCGAAGGCGAAACGCTTTACATCCGCGACGGCGTGTTCGCCAACGACGAGCCGGCCGAATCGCCGGCCGGCCGCTGGGTCGCTTCCATGCACGAACTCGAAGTGGTGATGCGCGTGCCCGATGCGCCGTCCGATTTCGACACGCTGCACGACCTCACGCTGCGCGCCGACGGGCAGCCAACGCAGGCGGGCGCGCTGAGCCCGCACCGCGCCAGCATCTACTGACGAACTCAGGCCGACGTTGCCGCAGGCGCGCCCACGGGCGTGAACTGCGCGCCGTTGTCGGCCAGCCAGCGTGCCGAGAGGCTGCTGTCCTGCTGGTCGGGGTGGAAGTCGCTGCGCAGGTACTGGCGCCAGCCCGCGAGATTGCCCCGCAGCAGGCCGCCGCGGCCCAGCAGGATGCGCGCGGCGCTCTTCCAGGTGGCCCACTTCCACAATTGCTTTTCATGCCGCAGGTTGTCGACCGTCTGGCGCATCAGGTCGCCGAGGAACATCACCGTCACGCGGCGGAACCAGCGCGTGCGCCATTCGTCGGAGCCGCCCGCGGCCTTGTAGATGTCGAAGGCCACGCTCTTGTGCTCCAACTCTTCCGCGCTGTGCCACAGCCACATCGTGCTCAGCCGGGGCTCGGCGCCGTCGAGGATCTCGGGGCGGGCCAGCAGCCACTCGGCGAACATGGCCGTGAAGTGCTCGGTGGCGGCCGTCACGGCCAGCGCGTGGCGCGGATCGGCGCCGTCCATCAGTTCCATGCGCTGGCTGGCGCGCGCGGTCCAGCGGTCGACCAGGCCCTGCTGCTCGAGGTGCGCGTTGAACAGCGAATGGATGCGCCGGTGCGTCGCCTCCTGGCCGATGAAGCCGCGCACGTCGGCGCGATGGCGCTCCTGCACTTCGGGCGGCAGCGTGGCCATGGCGTCGCGCACGGCGTCGATGAAGAACTGCTCGCCGAAGGGGAAGCTCATCGACAAGGCGTTGAAGAAAGCCGTCGAAAAGGCATCGCCGCCGCACCAGTCGTGCGAGAAGGGCGGTTGCAGATCAATCAGCAGGCGGCGGACAACGAGTTCGGTCATGGGGTGGCAATTCCTGAGTTCGTGGGTAAAAGTTGGTACAACTCCGTACCGCGTGCCGCCATAGTGCAATTGTGAGCTGGTACTGTCAAGTACCAAGGCGTAGGAAAATGAATCGCACATGACTGCCACCATCGACAAAACCGCCACGCCCGATGCCGCCGAAGGCGCGCCCAGCGAGCACTACGCGCGGCTGCTCCAGGGCATGGCGCATGCCGTGGCGGCCAAGGGCTACGCCGACACCACCATTGCCGACATCGTGCGCGAGGCCGCCGTGTCGCGGCGCACGTTCTACGAGCACTTCAGCACCAAGACCGAGTGCCTGATCGCGCTGTACGAAACGGCCAGCCGGCTCGGCCTGCAGGCTGTGAGCGAGGCCTTCGACCCGGCCCAGCCCTGGCACACGCAGGTGGAGCAGGCGATGACCGCCTACATGGACTACCTCGCCCAAGACCCGGTGCTGCTGCGCACGCTGTTCGTCGAGATCCTCGGGCTCGGCCTGCCGGGCTTGGCGGCGCGGCGGCGCGTGAACGGCGAGATCGCCAACTTCATCCAGGTGGCGATCAACAGCAGCGACTCAGGCGAGGTGCCCGCGGCACACATGAGCAGCCAGATGGCGATGACGGTGGTGGGCGGCATCAACGAACTGGTGCTGCAGGCCATCGAGCAGGACCGCGTGGGCGACCTGCGCGAGCTGGTGGCGCCGGCCACGCGGCTGGTGCGCGCGGTCGCGGCCGACAGTCGACGTTAGGCCTGCTCGGCCTTGCGCGGCGTGGCCGCAGCCCACAGCACGAGCAGCCCCACCACCACCATCGCCGCCAGCGCCCCGAGGTACGGCAGCACGTCGTGCAGCGGCGCCCCCATCTGGTTGAGCCGCAGCGAAGCCTGGATGCCCGCCGTGCTCGGGAACAGCCAGCGCAGCGCCTGCAGCGGCGCGGGCAGGGCCTCGACGGGCCACGAGAAGCCCGAGAGAAAGGCCATCGGCAGCGCAGTGAAGAGCAGCACCTGCAACGCACGCTCGCGGTCGCGGAACCAGCAGCCCAGCAGCAGTCCGAGCACGCAGATCGCCGGCACGTAGAACAGCAGCAGCACCAGCGCGGCGAACGGATTGCCGCCGCGCGGGTAGTCCTGCAGGAAGAACACCCAGCCGAAATAGAACAGGCCGCTCAGCACGCCGAAGCCCGACAGCGCGCCCAGCCGCCCCAGCCACGCGCCCATGCCGGCGCGCAGCCGGCCGGCCTCGGCCCAGGTGCCGGCCAGCATCGCGGCGCCCATCAGCAGCGTCTGCTGCAGGATCAGCAGCGCCACTGCCGGCACCACGTAGCTGCCGTAGCCCTCGGTCGGGTTGAACAGCGCCACCAGCTGCGTGTTGAGCGGGCTGCGGCTGCGCGCAGCCTGCACCGCGCTTTGGCCGCCGGCCTGCAGCTTGCGGATCTCCACACCGGCCGACACCGTGCCCACCGCCTCCGAAAAGCCGTACAGCACCGCCTTGTTCAGCAGCGCGTAGGCGCCGTTGCCCTCGATGCTCACCACCGCCGGCGTACCGCGCAGCACGTTGCGCTTGAGGTCCTTTGGCAGCAGCGCATAGCCTTCGATCTCGCCGCGCCACAGCGCCTGCTGCGCCTCGTGCACGTCGGACGTGACCATGCGCACATCCAGCCGCGGGCTGGCCATGGCGAAGCGCGCGATCTGCCGCGACAGCCCGCTGTGGTCCTGGTCGACCACCGCCACCGGCACCCGCGTGACGGCCTGCGTGCCGTAGGGCCACGGGTAGAAGAAGCCGTAGATGATGGGCGCGAGCAGCATGATCAGCAGCACGCCCTTGTCGCGCAGCACGCCGAGGGCGGTGTCGCGCCAGGCGTCGGCGAAGCCCTGGATGCGCGTGCTCATCAGCGGCCTCCCCACGTCTCGGGCGCACCGGCCGCACGCACCAGCAGCGTGGCCGACACGGCCAGCAGCACCGCGGTGCCCACCACCATCCACAGCGGCGTGGCGGCCGAGTAGGCCAGGGGCGCGCCCATCTGCAGCTGCTCCATCTGCACGCGGATGTAGTGCGTGTACGGCAGCAGGCCGGCCCACAGCTGCGCGAGCACCGGCATGGCGACCAGCGGAAAGCCCACGCCGCCGAACGCGAAGGCCGGCGCGGTGATGAAGCCGGTGGCCGACAGCGCGGTGCGCAGCGAACGCGTGAGGCTGGCCACGAAGGCGCCGAGCGCGATCGACAGCGCCAGGAACACCATCAGCGTGAACAGCGTCCATCCCACCGAGCCGACCGGGTGCCAGCCGCGGCCCGCCGTGATCCACAACATGGCGGCCAGGCCCACCGCCGACAGGCTCGCGAACGGCAGCGCCAGCTTGCCCGCCAGCGCGGCCAGCGCTTCAGGCCAGCGCGGTGCGGCGCCGAGCCAGCCGCCCAGGCTGCGGTCGCGCAGCTCGCGGCCCACGGCCCAGGCGCCGGCCGTCATCGCAAGGATGTGCAGCAGCGCCGGAATGAGCGCGGCGCCGAGAAACTGCTCGTAGTCGGTCGAGGTGTTGAACAGCGCCACCATGCTGGCCTTGACCGGGTCCATGCTGACGCGCGCGGCCTTCATCGACTCGCCGCGCTTGTTGCGCACTGCGAGCTCGACGCCGGCCGATACCGTGGCGACGGCGGTGCGCACGTCGCGCTGGATCAGGCTCGAATGCGTGCCCAGCTGCGCGTTGTGCAGCAGCACGACCTGCCCGACGCGGCCCTGCTTGACGTCGCGGCTCAGTTCGCGCGGCAGCTGCACCGCGGCGTCGACGGCGCCGCTCGTGAGCGCGCGCTGCATCTCGCCTTCGTCGGCGTACTGCTGCGCCACGCGCAGGCCCGGCGTGGCGTCCAGGAAGCGCACCAGCTGGCGCGAGAGGGCGGAGTGGTCCTGGTCGAGCACGCCGATCGGCAGGCGCGTGGGCAGGCCGGCCGAGAAGATCCACCAGATCAGGAACACCGCGAGCAGCGGCACCCACGAGATCATGGCCAGGTCCCACGGGCGCGTGCGCAGCAGCGCGAATTCGCGCCGGGCGCTGGCGGTGGAAAAGCCGCGCAGGCTCATGGCGGGTGCGGCGTCAGTCGACCAGAACGCTCATGCCGGGGCGCGCGCCTTCGATCGGCTTGAGCGGCCGGGCGCGGACCTCGAAGGTGCGCACGTCGAAGCCCGCGCCGCCGCGCGTGGCGCGCCAGGTGGCGAAGTCGGGCAGCACGCCGCTGTAGTAGACCTTGAAGCGGGCGGTGCGCCGGTCCTCGGGCAGGGCGGGCAGGCGGGCGTCGAATTCCTTGTCGAGCGCGAAGCGGGCCAGCCGGTCTTCGCGCACGTTGAGCACCACCCACTGGTCGTTCAGGTCGACCACCGTGACCACGGCCACGCCCTGCGGCGAGAGTTCGCCGACCTTGGCGAGCACCTTGGCCACTTCGCCGCCGACCGGGCTGCGCAGCTCGGTCTCGGCCTTGGCGGCTTCCACCTCGGCGACCACGCCGGCCACCTGCCGCGCCTGCGCGTTGGCGGCGGCCTTGTCCTCGGGGCGGGCGCCGGTGCGCGCCATGTCGTACTGTGCCTTGGCCGCCACGGCGGCGTCGCGCGAGGCCTTCCAGTTGGCTTCGGCCTCGTCGCGCTTCTGGTCGGCCACGAGGCCGTCGCGTGCCAGGCCGTCGACACGGCGGAACGACGTCTG
Organism: Variovorax sp. GW531-E2; assembly: GCF_059423125.1. Lineage (NCBI taxonomy): Bacteria > Pseudomonadati > Pseudomonadota > Betaproteobacteria > Burkholderiales > Comamonadaceae > Variovorax > Variovorax sp. GW531-E2. The sequence continues at coordinate 78,094 of NZ_JBWKXQ010000007.1, forward strand.
CGCGAGTTGGGCAGCGGTTTCGGCGCGCTGCCACTGCATGCGCGCCATTTCGATCTCCTGCGGGCGGGCGCCGTTCTGCGCCTTGTCGGCCACGGCCTGCGCGGCCTGCTCGGCGGCGGTGGCCTGCGCCAGCTTGGCGCGCACCTCGGGGCTGTCCATGCGCACCAGCAGGGCGCCGGCCTGGATGCGGTCGCCTTCCTTCACCGCCACTTCGGCGATGCGGGCCGTGACCTTGCCGGCCACATCGGTCTCGCGCGCTTCCATCTGGCCCTGGAACACCTCGGGCGCCGGCTGCGCGGCGCGCCAGAAGCCCCAGACGAGCAGCACCAGCACGAGCAGTGCGGCGGCGATGGCGATCAGTCGGCGGGTCTTGGCACTCATCATGGTCAGTTCACCTTCACGTCGGCGCGCGCGATGTAGTCGGAAAAAGTCTCGGACAGGCCCGCGCTCTCGAGCAGCTGCGCGAGCGCCTGCACGTAGTCGTTGGCGGCCTGCGCGCGTTCGGTCAGCACCTTGGCCTGGTTGGTCTCGGCGTCGATCAGGTCGAGCGTGGTGCTGGTGCCTTCGCGCAGCCCGGCGGTGCGCAGCTTGACCACCTCCTGTGCAAGCTCGACCGAGACCTTCATCTCGAGGTACTGGCGGCGCGCGTTGTCCAGCGCGCGCCAATTGCGTTCGACCAGCAGCGAGATGTCGCTGCGCGCCTGCAGGTCGGTGCGCTCGGCCTGTTCGACCTGCTTGTGCGAGGCGGCCGACAGCGCGTTGCGGTCGACCGAGTCGTACAGCGTCCAGCGCACGCCGAGGCCGGCCACCCAGTCGGCGTTGCCGCTCTTGATTTCGCGCGTGCCGAAGGCGATCACCTGCGGGCGGCGCAGGGCCTCTTCGCCCTCGTGCAGCTGCTCGGCCTGTGCCTTCTTGGCCGCGACCTTGCCCAGGCCCGGATGCCGCATGAGCGCCGCATCGATGAAGTGGCCGAGCGGTTCGATCGGCGCGCTGATGAGAAACAGCGGCGTCTGCGGCGTGACGCTGCCTTCGGCGCGCACCGTGCGCGCCAGGGCCACGCCCGCCAGTGCCGCGTCGTTCTCGGCCTTGCGGGCGTTGCGGCGTGCTTCTTCATACGCGGCGCTGGCCTGCAGCCGCTCGACGCGGGAAATGACGCCGGCCGCGAGCATCTTCTGCGCCGCCGCGTCGTGCTGGGCAATGGTGCGCTCGGCCTGCAGGCGCAGCGTGGCGGCGCGCTGCGCGAGCTGGGCGCCGAAGTAGCGCTGCACCAGCAGCGTGTCGACCTCATGGCCCGCCTGTTCGGCGTCGGCCTGGGCTTCGCGTGCCTGCGCCGAGACGAAGCCGCGCACCGCGTCGGTCGCGCCGCCCAGGTAGATCGGCCACACGGCCGACACCGAGGCGTTGGCGCCGGTGTCGTGGCGGTTCAGCGTGTAGCTGTTGGGCAGCTGCGGAATCGGCACGCGCGAGACGAAGCTCTGGATCGACGACGGCAGCGACGAACCGATCTGGCCGAGCTTCTGGTTGAGCGGGTCGAGGTCGAGGTTCAGGTTCGCGTTGTACGCATAGGCCAGCCCCGAGATGCTGACCACCGGCCCGCCCAGGCGCTTGACGCCCTCGCTCTGCAGTTCCTTGGCCTCGACGGCGATGCGCGCGGCGGCCAGCTTGTCGGAGCGCTCGACCATGCGCTGGCGCGCGGCGTCGAAGCTCAGCGCCAGCGTGGAGGTGGTGTCGCCGCGGGCCTGCTGCTGCGCGAAAGCCGCGCCGCCGATGAGGGTCGGCAACAGCAGCAGGGACAGAAGAAGGGCGAGGCGAGGTCGTGTCATCGGCATCAGGCGGTCTTGTGCAGCAGGGCGTCGAGCTCCTGCTGCAGGATCACGGGAAAGGCGGCCTGCACCGCCCCGGTGGCCAACGGCCGTGCTTTCTCGAGCAGCTGTGCGGCACGGCCGGCATCGAGGGTGTCGCCGGAAAGCAGGCTGTCGGCCAGCGTGCGCAGCCAGCGCCGCGCCACGGTGCGCAGCGTGCGCACCATGGTTTCCTGCATGCCGATCACCGCTTCGAGCGGCAGGCCCAGCGCGGCCAGCTGTTCGGCGACCTGGCCCAGCGCCGGGCTCAGCACCTGCACCTGGCCGTCGGGCAGCTCGCGCATGAGGCCGGCGCGGGTGGCGCGGCCGAGCAGGGCGGGTGTCATTTGGCCCTGCCACTTGGTGGCCAGCGCCTGGGCCGACACCACCACGGGCGTTTCTTCGGCGAACAGGCTGCCTGACACCGAGCGCGCCACGGCCAGCAGGTCGGGCCAGGTGGAGGCCGGGGCGCGCGTGAAGATGCGGCGGATCGCCTCGATGCCGAAGCCCTGTTCGCGCAGTTCGCGGATCAGCGCCAGGCGCTGGATGTGGTCAGAGCCGTACAGGCCGAGCCGGCCCTGCAGCCGCGGTGGCGGCAGCAGGCCACCCGTGGTGTAGGCGCGGATGTTGCGCACCGTGACGCCCGTGCGCGCCGCCAGGGCCTCGATGGAGAGGTCCTGCGGGGCCGTGGAATCGGGTGTGGCGGTGGATGCGTTCATGTGACAGTTTCAATGTTACATCGAAAATGTTGCATAAAACCAGCCCGGATCGCGCGGTCCAGGCGGGGCATCCTCAGCCCGGCTTGCGCTGCGCCGGGTCGTAGAAGAACTGTTCTTCGGCGATGCGCTCGCCGTCCCAGCGCTGCCAGGCGATCTCTTCCATGCGCATGCGCCCGCCGCCTTTGAACGTGAACTCGAAGATCCAGTGGATCCCGACATGGTCGCCGTTCACCAGCACCGGCCGCACGCAGGTCGACGCCACCGACTCGGTGCGCGCGAGCACGGCGCTTTCCTGTGCAACGAGCGTGCTGCGCCCGCGCCGCGGCTCGGCCTGGTTCTCGCGCATGGTGGCGTCTTCGGTGTAGAAATCTTCGATGACCTGGGCATGCGCGCCGCCTTCGACGGCGGCAATGAAGGCTTCGAGCCGGGCGGGCGTGGGCATGTCAGGACTTCACTTTCACTTCGACGCGGCGCGCTTCCGAGGCCGGCCCGTCGGCCTGCGACTGCTCGGGCTTGGCGAGTTCGATCTTGTCTTCGGGGGCGCCCGCCGCCTTGATGGCGTCGCGCACGGCCATGGCGCGCTGCTTGGCCAGCTCGGCGTTCTTGGCCGCGTCGCCGCTGGCGTCGTGGTAGCCGCTCACCAGCACGGTGCTGCCGCTCTGCACGGCCTTGATGACATCGGACAGCGCCTCCTTGGCATTGGGTGCGACCTCGGCGCTGGCGCTCGCGAAGTAGAACTTCACGATGCCGTTCTCGACCTTCACGGCGGCGGCTTCGGTGGCCCCGACGGCCGCCGAGGCGAGGGTGGCGGCCGGCGTGGCCGCCGGCGCCATCGCGGCGGGAGCGGTGGCAGCAGGCGGCGTCTCAACCTTGGTCGGCACGGCCGCTGCCGCATCGCCGGCGTGGAACTTGACCACCAGCGGCACGATCAGCAGCGCCACGATGTTGATGATCTTGATCAGCGGGTTCACCGCCGGGCCGGCCGTGTCCTTGTAGGGGTCACCCACGGTGTCGCCGGTGACGGCCGCCTTGTGCGCCTCGGAGCCCTTGCCGCCGTGGTGGCCGTCTTCGATGTACTTCTTGGCGTTGTCCCAGGCGCCGCCGCCCGTGCACATGCTGATGGCGACGAACAGGCCGGTGACGATCGTGCCCATCAGCAGGCCGCCGAGCGCCTTCGGTCCGAGCAGCAGGCCGACCAGGATCGGCACCACCACCGGCAGCAGCGAGGGGATCATCATTTCCTTGATGGCCGCGCCGGTCAGCATGCCCACAGCCTTGCCGTACTCGGGCTTGCCGGTGCCTTCCATGATGCCGGGGATCTCGCGGAACTGGCGGCGCACTTCTTCCACCACCGCACCGGCCGCGCGGCCCACGGCCTCCATGGCCATCGCGCCGAAGAGGTAGGGGATCAGGCCGCCGATGAACAGGCCCACGATCACCATCGGGTCGCTCAGGTTGAAGCTGATGTTCAGCCCGAAGCTCTCCAGCTTGTGGGTGTAGTCGGCAAAGAGCACCAGCGAAGCCAGGCCGGCCGAGCCGATGGCGTAGCCCTTGGTCACGGCCTTGGTGGTGTTGCCCACCGCGTCCAGCGGGTCGGTGATGTCGCGCACGCTGGCGGGCAGCTCGCTCATCTCGGCGATGCCGCCGGCGTTGTCGGTGATGGGGCCGTAGGCGTCCAGCGCCACCACGATGCCGGCCATGCTCAGCATCGACGTCGCGGCCACCGCGATGCCGTACAGGCCCGCGAGGGCGTAGGAGGCCAGGATCGCGATGCACACGAAGATCACCGGCCAGGCGGTGGAGCGCATCGACACGCCCAGGCCCGCGATGATGTTGGTGCCATGGCCGGTGGTCGAGGCCTGCGCGATGTGCTGCACGGGCTTGTACTGCGTGCCGGTGTAGTACTCGGTGACCCACACCAGCGCGGCCGTGAGCGCCAGGCCCACGAAGCAGGCGCCGAACAGCTTCAACTGGCTGCCGCTGGCGGCAATGGCGTTGTCCGGAATGATCCAGCTCGTGACGAACCAGAACGCGATCAGCGACAGGATGCCCGCCACCGCCAGCCCCTTGTAGAGCGCTGGCATCACGTTGACCATGCCCGGCGAGGCCTTCACGAAGAAGCAGCCGATGATCGACGCGATGATCGACACGCCGCCCAGCGCCAGCGGGTACAGCACCGCGTCCAGCGGGGCCGCCGTGACCATCAGCGCGCCCAGCACCATGGTGGCGATGAGCGTCACCGCGTAGGTCTCGAACAGGTCGGCCGCCATGCCGGCGCAGTCGCCGACGTTGTCGCCCACGTTGTCGGCGATCACCGCCGGGTTGCGCGGGTCGTCTTCCGGAATTCCGGCTTCGACCTTGCCCACCAGGTCGGCGCCGACGTCGGCGCCCTTGGTGAAGATGCCGCCGCCCAGGCGCGCGAAGATCGAGATCAGCGAGGAGCCGAAGGCAAAGCCGATCAGCGGATTGAGGATGGCCGCCAAGCTGTGGTCCGCCTTCGGCGCACTGCCGGCCAGGAACCAGTAGAAGCCCGTCACGCCCAAGAGGCCCAGGCCCACCACCAGCATGCCGGTGATGGCGCCGCCGCGAAATGCCACGTCGAGCGCCGGGCCGATGCCCTTGGTCGCGGCTTGCGCGGTGCGCACGTTGGCGCGCACCGACACGTTCATGCCGATGAAGCCGCAGGCGCCCGAGAGCACCGCGCCGACCACGAAGCCGACGGCCGTGGTCAGGTCGAGGAAGAGGGCGATGAGCACCGCGAGCACCACGCCCACCACCGCGATGGTGGTGTACTGCTTGGCGAGGTAGGCCGAGGCGCCGGCCTGGATGGCCGCGGCGATTTCCTGCATCCGGGCGTTGCCCGGGTCCTTGGCGAGAATCCAACTTCGGGCCCAGAAACCGTAGCCCACTGCCACCAGGCCGCAGACGATGGCAAGAATCAGGGGGGTGTTGCCGCTCATGCTTTGCTTCTCCATTCGTTCGTTGTGACTTGTGGAGACGGACAGCCTGGGCCCTGCGCGCAACGCGTACGGGACCATGTTCTCCGCCGCGTTGCTTCCTCGAAGCTCGCTGCACCGAAGGTGCGGAGCCGATTGGCCAACGCTTGCAATTTACAGGCAAAAACACACACGCGTGCGACCGGCCCGTGACACGGAAAGTAAACTCCGGGTTTGTCCCCATCCGTCTCATACTTTTCAACTACTCGAAAAACGTCATGTCCTTCGACAAAGTCTCCCCCGGCAAGAACGTCCCCGACGCCTTCAATGTCGTGATCGAAATCCCGATGAACGCCGACCCGATCAAGTACGAAGTCGACAAGGAATCGGGCGCGATCTTCGTGGACCGCTTCATGACGACGGCCATGTACTACCCCGCCAACTACGGCTACGTGCCGCAGACCCTGTCGGGCGACGGCGACCCGGTCGACGTGCTGGTGATCGCCCCGTACCCGCTGCTGCCGGGCGTGGTCGTGCCCTGCCGCCCCCTGGGCATCCTGATGATGGAAGACGAAGCCGGCGTCGACGGCAAGGTGCTGGCCGTGCCCACCGACAAGGTGCTGCCGATCTACAGCCACTGGAAGTCGGTCGACGACGTGAACCCGATGCGCCTGAAGGCCATCAGCCACTTCTTCGAGCACTACAAGGACCTGGAAGCCGGCAAGTGGGTCAAGGTGCTGGGCTGGGAAGGCATCGACGCCGCCAAGAAGGAAGTTCTCGACGGCATCGCCGCGTACAAGAAGTAATTTCTTTCGCTTGAAAGAAACGGCCTGGAGGCTCCGGGCCGTCAGCCCCGGACCGCATCCCCGGCCAGCCGCATCCACTCGCGGTTGACGCCTCGCGCATGCGCGTTCCAGTGGCGCGCCGCCTGCTGCAGCTCGTTCCAATGGCGCTGCGCACCGGCGGTGTCGCCTTGCTGCGCCAGCCACGCGATGTAGCGGGCGCGCGTTTCCACCGTGTTGTAGCTGCTCAGCGCAGCCTCGAAGGCTTCGCGCGCTTCGGGCGTGCGGCCCTCGGCGGCCAGCGCGCGGGCGTTCAGCACGGCGACCTCGTCCTTGCGGTAGTCGTCGCGCGTGGCGCGCAGGCTCTGCAGCGCCTGCGAGGCTTCGCGGGCCGAGGCCGGGCTGCCTTCGGCGACCAGTGCGCTGGCCAGGCCGAACTGCAGCTCGGGGTCGGAGGCGAAGGGGCCTTTCAGCGCGTCGCGGTAGTGCCCGACGGCGTCGGCCGCCTGGCCGCGGTCCAGCGCAGCCTTGGCCAGGCGCAGTTTGTTCTGCGCCGTGGGCGCGAGGTCGTAAGCCTCGGCGGCGGCGCGGTACTCGCGCTCGGGGTCGATGAAGCCGATGGCCGCGTTCGCCACCTTGCCCGCGGTGCGCTGCATGCGCGAGGCCGGCAGGTACTCGACCACGAAGTACACGATGCTGCCGAGCAGCGGAAAGCTGAAGAGGATGATGAGCCAGTACATCTGCTTGCCGTGGCGCATGGCATGCACGGCGAAGTACAGCGCGATGAGGATGTGCAGTCCCAGTCCGACGAATGGCATCGGTGCTCCCTGTGTGTTGTGTATGGTTGTTTGAGTGCCGGGCGGCTTTATAGCAGCCCCCGGCGCTCCCGCGCCGATCAGGTCGCCTTGAACGGGCTGCGCTCGCCGAGGTGGTCCATGTAGTTCTCGATGCCGGCACCTTCGCGCTCGAGAAAGCGCTCGACCGCATCGGCGAACGATGGGTGCGCGAGCCAGTGGGCGCTGGTGGTGCGCACCGGCATCAGCGCGCGGGCCATCTTGTGCTCGCCCTGCGCGCCGCCTTCGAAACGCACCGCGCCGTGCGCGATGCACCAGGCGATGGGCTGGTAGTAGCAGGCCTCGAAGTGCAGGCAGTCGACGCGCTCCAGCGCGCCCCAGTAGCGGCCGTAGGCCACCAGCGGCTGGGCTTCATCGGTGGAGAGCGCGATCAGGCTGGTCGCGATGGGGCGCCCGTCGCGCTCCGCCACGAACAGCAGCCACGCCTCGGGCAGCGTGTCGGCCATGCGCTGGAAGAAATCGCGCGTGAGGTAGGGCGGGTTGCCGTGCTCGCGGTAGGTGCGTTCGTAGCAGCGGTAGAAGAAATCCCAGTCGGCGGCGGCAATGTCGGTGCCGCGCGACCAGCGGAAGCTGATGCCGGCCTCGGCGACCTTGCGGCGCTCTTGGCGGATCTTCTTGCGCTTGTCGTGCGAGAGGCTGGCGAGGAAGGTGTCGAAGTCGGTGTAGCCGGGTTGCGTGTTCGTCCAATGAAATTGCACCGTGTGGCGCAGCATGAGCCCGGCTTCGGTGCACGCGGCGATGTCGGCGTCGGCGCCGAACAGCAGATGCAAGGACGAAAGTTCCTGTTCCTTGCAGACGGCCACCAGCGCTTGCACCAGCAGCGTGCGGCTTTGCGCGTCGCGTGCCAGCAGCCGGGCGCCCGGCACGGGCGTGAAGGGCGCCGCCACCACGGCCTTCGGGTAGTAGGCCAGCCCGTGCTGTTCGTAGGCGTTGGCCCAGGCCCAGTCGAACACGTACTCGCCATAGGAATGGTCCTTGAGGTAGAGCGCGCAGGCGGCTTCGAGCACCTCGCCGCGCCACAGCGTGACGAACTGCGGTGTCCATCCGCGCTCGGGCGAGGCGCTGCCGCTGTCGTGCATCGCCGCGAGGTATTCGTGGCGCATGAAGGGCGAGGGCTCGGGCTGCGCGGCGAGCAGGGCGTTCCAGGCTTGCGGGTCGATGTCCGACGGCGACGCCAGAACCCGAATGACATAATCGTTCAAGCCTTTTTCTTCCTTCTGTATGACGCTCAAGCTCGCCATCGCGCAACTCAATTTTGTGGTGGGCGACCTCGTCGGCAATGCGCAGAAGATCGTCGGCGCCGCACGCGAGGCCTACGCGCAAGGCGCGCGCCTTCTGCTGACACCCGAACTCTCGATTGCCGGCTATGCGGCGGAGGACCTGTTCCTCCGTCCTGCCTTCACCGAAGCCTGTGATGATGCCGTGAAAGGCATTGCCGCCGCGCTGGCCGACCTCAAAGACATGGTCGTGGTGGTGGGGCATCCCAGCGGCGGCAGCCTGCGCAGCCGATCTGTGGCCGTGCAGCTGCGTCACAACGCGGCCAGCGTCCTCAAGGAAGGCCGCATCCTCGAAACCTACGCCAAGCGCGAGCTGCCGAACTACCAGGTGTTCGACGAGCGCCGCTACTTCACGCCGGGGCAGGGCACCTGCGTGTTCGAGGCGGGCGGCGTGTCGGTGGGCCTGCTGATCTGCGAGGACGCCTGGTTCGACGCGCCGGCCGAGCTGGCGCGCGCCGGCGGTGCCGAGGTGCTGGCGGTGATCAACGCATCGCCGTACCACGTGGGCAAGGAAGGCGAACGCGTGGCGCGCATGGCCGACCGCGCACGCGCCGTGGGCCTGCCGCTGGTCTACGCACATCTGGTGGGCGGGCAGGACGAGGTGGTGTTCGACGGTGCCTCGTTCGCGCTGCAGGCCGACGGCGCGCTGGCCGCGCAGGCCGAGAGCTTTCGCGAACGGCTGGTCTTCATGGAGCTCGCGCGCGGGGCGCAGGGCGGCGTCGCCGTCGTGGCCGACCCGTCGGCCATCGCCGCGCCGCGCGACGCCGAGGCGCAGCTGTGGGACGCGCTGGTGCTCGGCGTGCGCGACTACATCGGCAAGAACGGTTTTCCGGGCGCGATCCTGGGGCTGTCGGGCGGCATCGACTCGGCGCTGGTGCTCGCGATCGCGGTGGACGCGCTGGGCAAGGACAAGGTCCGCGCGGTGATGATGCCGTCGCCCTACACGGCCGACATCAGCTGGATCGACGCGCGCGACATGGCCGGCCGGCTGGGCGTGCGCTATGACGAGATTTCGATCAAGCACACCTTCGAGTCCTTCAAGGCCGCGCTGGCCGGGGAGTTCGCGGGCCGGCCGGAAGACACGGCCGAGGAGAACATCCAGGCCCGCATCCGCGGCACGCTGCTCATGGGGCTGTCGAACAAGTTCGGCGCCATCGTGCTGACCACCGGCAACAAGAGCGAGATGGCCACCGGCTACTGCACGCTCTACGGCGACATGGCGGGCGGCTTCGCGGTCATCAAGGACCTGCTCAAGACCACGGTGTTCGCGCTGGCGCGCTGGCGCAATGCCCACGACCCCTACGGCACCGGGGCGGCGCCGATTCCCGAGCGCATCATCACGCGGCCCCCGAGCGCCGAGTTGCGCCCCGACCAGACCGACCAGGACAGCCTGCCGCCGTATGACGTGCTGGACGGCATCCTGGCACGCTACATGCAGGACGATGAAGGCATCGACGAGATCATTGCCGCGGGCTACGACCGCGCGGTGGTCGAGCGGGTTGCGCGGCTCATCAGGATCAACGAATACAAGCGGCGCCAGGCGCCCGTAGGCATCCGGGTCACCCACCGAAGCTTCGGCAAGGATTGGCGTTACCCTATCACCAGCAAGTTCAACGAAACCGCCGGAGCACAAAAACCATGAAGCAGATCACCGCCATCGTCAAACCCTTCAAGCTCGAGGACGTGCGCGAAGCCCTCGCCGAGGTGGGTGTCACCGGCCTCACGGTGACCGAGGTCAAGGGCTTCGGCCGCCAGAAGGGCCACACCGAGCTGTACCGCGGCGCCGAGTACGTGGTCGACTTCCTGCCCAAGATGAAGGTCGAAGTGGTCGTCAACGAGAGCGACGTGGAGCGCTGCATCGAGGCCATCGTGAGCTCGGCGCGCACCGGCAAGATCGGCGACGGCAAGATCTTCGTGACCGAGGTGGAGCGCATCGTGCGCATCCGCACCGGCGAAGAAAACGAAAACGCAGTCTAGAGCTCGCCCCCAGGCTTCGCGCACTTCGTGTCGCTTCGCCAACCCCCTACCGGGGGCAACACCTGCGGCCCGGCAAAGCCGGTTCCGCGGTGTTCGCTGGAATGGAACCCCGAGGCTCTTGGGGTTTTCGGGTCAGAGGTTTTCTGAGAGCTTGTCGTCGCGGGGGTGCAGGGGGACTTCGGCGCGCAGCGCGGTCAGCAGCTCAGGCACGTCGGTGCCGGTGCGCACCAGGTCCATCTGCCATTCGCCCATGAAACCCTCGCGCACGCTGTGCGCCAGGAAGCCCAGCAGGCCGTCGTAGTAGCCGGCGGTGTTGAGGATGCCGGTCGGCTTGTCGTGGTAGCCGAGCTGGCGCCAGGTCCAGATCTCGAACAGTTCTTCAAAGGTGCCGATGCCGCCCGCCATCGCGAGGAAGGCGTCGGCGCGCTCGCCCATCATGGCCTTGCGCTCGTGCATGGTGTCGACGACGTGCAGCTCGTCGCACAGGGGGTTGGCCAGTTCCTTGTCGACCAGGGCCTTGGGGATGATGCCGACGACGCGGCCGCCGGCTTGGCGGGTGGCCTCGGCCACCGTGCCCATCAGGCCGGTGCGGCCGCCGCCGTAGACGAGCTGGCCATCGTGGCTGCCGATCCACTGGCCCACGGCCTGGGCGGCCTGGGAAAACTCGGGGCGCTCGCCGGGGCGCGAGCCGCAATACACGCAAATCGAAAATTCAGGGGTCATCCTGCGATCATGCCGCAGGCGGCGGACCCGCTCATGACACGAAGCGTTGCCACAGGGCCGCGGCCCAGATGCCGCCGCACAGCGTGAGCGACAGCAGGACGGCGGCGCTGCCCATGTCCTTCGCACGCTTGGAGAGGTCGTGCCATTCGGGGCCGATGCGGTCGATGGCGGCTTCCACCGCCGTGTTGAGCAGCTCCACGATCATCACCAGGATGGCGCTGCCGGCGAGCAGCGCCACCTCGACCCAACTGCGCCCGAGCCAGAAGGCGGCCGGGATCATCAGCATCGACAGGATGGCTTCCTGGCGGAATGCCGGCTCGCTCCAGCCGGCGCGCAGGCCGTGCAGCGAGATCAGGGTGGCATGCCAGACGCGCTCGAAGCCCTTGCGGGCCTTCTGCGGGTTCACGGCGGGGTCGGGCAGGGCACTCATTGGCGGCTCATCGGCTTGGAGGTGATGAGCCGCGTACCGGCCCAGGCGTCGTGCCAGAACTGGCGCTCGGGGTGAAAACGGGCCAGCAGCGCCCAGATGGCGACCCAGCCGAAGATCAGGACGGTCGACTCGCCGCCCGACAGCTTGAACGGGGCGATGGCGGCCAGCGGCGGCAGGAACCAGACCCAGCTCAGCAGGTAGCGCGCCAGTGCGCGGCCCTGGCTGACGGGCCGGCCGTGGCGGTCGACGATGCGGATGTTCCAGGTCTTCATGGCCAGCGTCTGGCCCTTGGCCCAGAACCAGACGAAGTAGACGCCGAACACCACGAAGAGGAAGGCCTGCAGCAGGTGCCGCCGTTCGTCCATGGCGTCGCGCATCTGGCCCAGCGTGCTGAACAGCCAGCCGGACACGAAAACGACCGCGAACAGCAGCATGCCCTCATAGAGCCAGCAGGCCATGCGCCGCCACAGGCCAGGCACCGCGGGAGCGTTGGGGGTGGATAAAGAGGGCGAGGCCGATTGGCCGGGTCCCGAGGCCTCGGGCGAACTGGAAACCATCGAAACCTTCGGTCAGGGGGCGGAGGACGAGGCCGCAGGCGCCGTGGCCGCGGACGGCGCTGGCACCTGGGCTTCGGCGGGCACCGGTGGCGGCGTGAGGCTGCTCGGTGCCGACGCCGCTGGAGCGACGACGGTGCTGGCCGGCATGGCAGGGCGTTCCACGGCGGCAGGCGGCGTCGCCGGCGAACTCACCACGATGGCTGACGGCGGCAGCACGGGCGTGGGGGGTGTGGCCGGCACGATGCGGGGCGTGTGCTGTCCGGGCGGTGTGACGGCCGGCACAGGCACGAGTTTTTGCGACGAGACCGGGCGAACCGGCAAGGCGGCGCCGCGGGGCTTGGGCGGGGCACTCTCGGCGAGCTTGCGTTTTTCTTCTTCGCTCAGCGCCTGGTACTGCTCCCACTTGAGCTTGCGCTCGTCGGCAGGCACGCGCTTGACCTCGGCGAAATTCAGGCGGGCCTGGGCGCGCTGCTGGTTGCTCAGCGCCGCCCATTCGATCATGCGGCTGTGCAGCGTGACCTGGTCGTCGGCGGGCATGTTCGCGTAGTTGCGCGACAAGGCCAGCCACTTGCGCTTCTGGCCGGCGTTCAGCGTGTTCCAGTGCGAAGCCAGCGGCTTCAGGGCGTGCTGCTGCTCATTGCTCAGTTCGTTCCACAGGGGCTTGGTCGTGGCAACGGCCTTGGGGCTTGCCGCGCCATTGGTGGCTGCGGCGTGCGTGGCGGGCTTGGCGGTTTCGGGCAGCGTCTGTGCATCGGCCAGCGTCAGGCCGAAGGCAGCGGCTGCCAGCGCACCCGCCCAAACGACGGCGCCCGCCGGGAGCGGGCGCAACGGAAGCAGGGCTTTCGCACGGGAAACGGAGCGGCGTCGCATTCGGTCGGGCAAGGTGTTCAGTCGGAGGCGCTGTCGGACTTCAGGAATTGGGCGAAGCCGGGATCGGTGTAGGCGGCGGGCGGCAGGTCGCCCGTCAGCAGGGCCGAGTCGACCTCGGCGAGTTCGCTGGCGCGGTCGTCGTCCTGCAACACGCTGATGGTGATCAGGCCGGCCACCAGGGCGATCAGGGGCACCACGGAACCGATGCGCGTCCACCAACTGCCGCCCAGCGTGACCGTGTGGCCCGACTGGACCGCCACGGGCGCCGTGCGCAACTGCGGCGCCTGCTTGCGCGCGGCCACGGCCTGCGAACGGGCAACGCGCAGACGCTCGCTGATGTCGTGCGGCAACGCTTGATTGCCGTCCGACAGCCGGGCCGCCAGCCGTTGGCCGAAGCGGTCTTCTGCTGCGCTGGATTGAGAGGTTGGAACCTTAGTGTTCATAGCGATATTCCCTTGGCCTTGAGCGCCTTGCTCAGAGCGTGGACAGCTCGCGAACAATGGGTTTTGACGCTGCCCTCGGAGCAGCCCATTGCGGCGGCCGTCTCTGCGACGTCCATTTCCTCCCAGTAACGCATCAGGAAAGCCTCGCGTTGACGGCCGGGCAAAGCCGCGATCTGTTCTTCGATTTCGTGAAAGACCTGGCTGCGGCGGGTGGTGTCTTCGGCGCTCTCCGATTCTCTGGAGTCGGTTGGCGAGACGAAGTTCTCCAGCAGGTCGAAATCTTCGCCGTTGTCGGCCGGTTCGAAGTCGCTCAGATTGGAAAAAAGGGCGCGGCGGGTCTTCTGGCGGCGGAACCAGTCGAGCGTGCAGTTCGACAGGATGCGCTGGAACAGCATCGGCAGTTCCTCGGCAGGCTTGTCGCCGTAGTGCTGGGCCAGCTTCATCATGCTGTCCTGCACGATGTCCAAGGCCGCTTCTTCGTCCCGCACGTGATAGACCGAGCGCTTGAAGGCCCGTCGTTCGACGTTTTTCAGGAAGTCGGAGAGTTCGTGTTCAGTAGCCAAATGAGAGGGGGCGGCGGGACGCGCCGCGTGGGGAGGGTGTTTGGCGAACGCTCATGTTTTTATGCCGCGGATTATGCCTTTGTGCCAAGACAGGGCACCTGAAGCGAGTCTGAACGCGCCGGTAGTGTCATAATCCGCCTTGCAAGTCAAAAGGCAAACGGGTCACGGTCCGGCGGAACATCAGTCCGCTCATGGCTTTGGCCTCAAGTCCTGGCGCGGCCCCACAAGGGCTGGCAAGGGGCACCCAAGGTTTTTCGTTCCCGAAAAAACACAAAGGTTGATCATGGAAATCTCGAAGGCGGAACTCGCTTCCGCAGCAGCCGCGTCCTCTGGCGCCGGCAACACCACGCAAGAACTCATGGGCGCTGAAGTGCTGGTCAAGGCACTGCAGGCCGAAGGCGTCCAGTACATCTGGGGCTACCCGGGCGGCGCGGTTCTCTACATCTACGACGCGTTCTACAAGCAGGACACCATCCAGCATGTGCTGGTGCGCCACGAGCAGGCTGCCGTGCACGCAGCCGACGGCTATGCACGCGCCACCGGCGAAGTCGGCGTGGCACTGGTCACCTCCGGTCCCGGCCTGACCAATGCGGTCACCGGCATCGCGACGGCGTACATGGACTCGATCCCGATGGTGATCATCTCCGGCCAGGTGCCGACGGCCGCCATCGGCCTCGATGCCTTCCAGGAGTGCGACACAGTCGGCATCACGCGCCCCATCGTCAAGCACAACTTCCTCGTCAAGGATCCGAAGGATCTGGCCATGACGATGAAGAAGGCCTTCCACATCGCACGCAGCGGCCGTCCCGGCCCGGTGGTGGTGGACGTGCCGAAGGACGTTTCCTTCAAGAAGATTCCGTACAGCGGCTATCCCGACAAGGTCGAGATGCGCTCGTACAACCCGGTGCGCAAGGGCCACGGCGGGCAGATCCGCAAGGCGCTGCAACTGCTGCTGGCGGCCAAGCGCCCGTACATCTACACCGGCGGCGGCGTGCTCTTGGGCAACGCCACGAACGAACTGCGCACGCTGGTCGACATGCTGGGGTACCCCGTCACGAACACGCTGATGGGCCTGGGCGCCTATCCGGCGAGCGACCGCAAGTTCCTGGGCATGCTGGGCATGCACGGCACCATCGAAGCCAACAACGCGATGCAGAACTGCGACGTGCTGCTGGCCGTGGGCGCGCGCTTCGACGACCGCGTGATCGGCAACCCGAAGCACTTCGCGCAGAACGAACGCAAGATCATCCACGTCGACATCGACCCGTCGAGCATCTCCAAGCGCGTGAAGGTCGACATCCCGATCGTCGGCGACGTGAAGGACGTGCTCACCGAGCTCATCTCGATGATCCGCGAGAGCACCACCAAGCCCGACGCCGGCGCGCTGGCCGACTGGTGGAAGACCATCGAAAGCTGGCGCTCGCGCGACTGCCTCAAGTACGACCGCGACAACAAGGACGTGATCAAGCCGCAGTTCGTGGTCGAGACCCTCTGGAACATGACCAAGGACGCCGACACGTACATCACGTCGGACGTCGGCCAGCACCAGATGTGGGCCGCCCAGTACTACCGCTTCGACGAGCCGCGCCGCTGGATCAATTCGGGTGGCCTGGGCACCATGGGCGTGGGCATTCCCTACGCCATGGGCATCAAGCTCGCCAAGCCCGACTCGGAAGTGTTCACCATCACCGGCGAAGGCTCGGTGCAGATGTGCATCCAGGAACTCTCGACCTGCCTGCAGTACAACACGCCGATCAAGATCTGCTCGCTCAACAACCGCTACCTGGGCATGGTGCGCCAGTGGCAGGAGATCGAATACTCCGGCCGCTACAGTCACAGCTACATGGACGCGCTGCCCAACTTCGTGAAGCTCGCCGAGGCCTATGGCCACGTCGGCATGCTGATCGAGCGTCCACAAGACGTGGAGCCGGCGCTGCGCGAGGCGCGCAAGCTCAAGGACCGTACGGTGTTCATGGATTTCCGTACCGACCCCACCGAGAACGTGTTCCCGATGGTCAAGGCCGGCATGGGCATCACCGAGATGCTGCTGGGTTCCGAAGATCTCTGATCCGGAACATTCGTTCGTTCAACCTTTACTGACGAATCTATTGCCCGCCAAGCCCGCGCATTACCGTGCACGGGGGAGGGCGGCGAAAGCGAAAGCTTCCGCGTAGGCGAAAAGAGGAGTCACGCCAACATGAAACACATCATTGCAGTGCTGCTGGAAAACGAGCCGGGTGCTCTTTCCCGCGTGGTGGGCCTGTTCTCGGCCCGTGGCTACAACATCGAATCGCTGACCGTCGCGCCGACCGAGGACGCAAGCCTCTCGCGCATGACCATCGTCACCAACGGCTCGGACGACGTGATCGAGCAGATCACCAAGCACCTGAACCGCCTCATCGAGGTCGTGAAGGTGGTCGACCTGACCGAAGGCGCCTACACCGAGCGCGAGCTCATGATGGTGAAGGTGCGCGCGGTGGGCAAGGAACGCGAGGAAATGATGCGCATGGCGGAAATCTTCCGTGGCCGCATCATCGACGTGACCGACAAGAGCTACACCATCGAGCTGACTGGCGATCACGGCAAGAACGACGCTTTCCTGGAGGCGATCGACCGCGGCGCCATCCTCGAGACGGTGCGCACCGGCGCCAGTGGCATCGGACGTGGCGAACGCATCCTGCGGGTCTGACACCATGATTCGGAGCTCAGTCGCTGCCCGTTCGGGCTGAGCTTGTCGAAGCCTCCGCGCGAGCGGGGACTGCATTGAGCCCTTCGACAGGCTCAGGACGAACGGCACAACAACACACTGCAACTCGCTTATCTATCTGGAGAACATCATGAAGGTTTATTACGACAAGGACGCGGACCTGAGCCTCATCAAGGGCAAGACGGTTGCCATCATCGGCTACGGCTCGCAAGGTCACGCACACGCGCAGAACCTGAACGACAGCGGCGTCAAGGTCGTGGTCGGCCTGCGCAAGGGCGGCGCTTCGTGGGACAAGGTCGGCAAGGCCGGCCTGCAGGTCGCTGAAGTCGCTGACGCCGTGAAGTCGGCCGACGTCGTCATGATCCTGCTGCCCGACGAGCAGATCGCCGCCGTCTACAAGAACGACGTGGCCCCGAACATCAAGGAAGGCGCTTCGCTCGTCTTCGCGCACGGCTTCAACGTGCACTACGGTTTCGTGCAGCCGCGCGCCGACCTCGACGTGTGGATGGTCGCTCCCAAGGCTCCGGGTCACACCGTGCGCGGCACGTACACGCAAGGTGGCGGCGTGCCGCACCTGATCGCGGTGCACCAGGACAAGAGCGGCAAGGCGCGTGACCTCGCGCTGAGCTATGCCACCGCCAACGGCGGCGGCAAGGCTGGCATCATCGAGACCAACTTCCGCGAAGAAACCGAGACCGACCTGTTCGGCGAGCAAGCGGTTCTGTGCGGCGGCACGGTCGAGCTGATCAAGGCTGGTTTCGAAACGCTGGTGGAAGCCGGCTACGCGCCCGAAATGGCGTACTTCGAATGCCTGCACGAGCTGAAGCTGATCGTCGACCTGATCTACGAAGGCGGCATCGCCAACATGAACTACTCGATCTCGAACAACGCCGAATACGGCGAGTACGTCACGGGCCCGCGCATCGTGACCGACGAGACCAAGAAGGCCATGAAGAAGGTCCTGCAGGACATCCAGACCGGCGAATACGCCAAGAGCTTCGTGCTCGAAGCCGCTGCCGGCCAGCCGGTGCTGATCAGCCGCCGTCGCCTGAACGCTGAGCATCAGATCGAAGTCGTCGGCGAAAAGCTGCGCGCGATGATGCCCTGGATCAAGAAGAACAAGCTGGTCGACCAGACCCGCAACTGATCTTCAGAGGCAAGAGCCAACAGGGTGCTTAGGCACCCTGTTTCGGAGGGCCACCCGTCGCGGTGGCCCTTTTGTTTGAAGGGGAGTGCACGGGTCCCCTGAACTACACTGCGAAGCATGCGATTCACAGACCAAGATGCTATCGAATGGATAGCTGATCGGGCAGTTCCCACGAGGGACGGAGGCCAATTCAATGCATGACGACACCGTCCCCGACGACGCGCAACCGCGCAAGCGTCGCAAGGGCATCTACATCCTGCCGAACCTGTTCACGCTGGCGGCGTTGTTCGGCGGCTTCTACTCGGTCGTGATGGCCATGAACGCGCGCTTCGACCTGGCCGCGCTCGGCGTGTTCGCCGCGATGGTGCTCGACAGCCTCGACGGGCGCGTGGCCCGCATGACCAACACGCAAAGCGCGTTCGGCGAGCAGATGGACTCGCTGTCCGACATGGTGTCGTTCGGCGCCGCGCCCGCACTCATCGCCTACGAGTGGTCGCTCAAAGGCCTCGGACGCTGGGGCTGGATCGCGGCCTTCGTGTACTGCGCCTGCGCCGCGCTGCGGCTCGCGCGCTTCAACGTCAACACCGGCGTGGTCGACAAGCGCTGGTTCCAGGGCCTGCCGTCGCCGGCGGCCGCGGCATTGGTGGCGGGCTTCATCTGGCTCGTCAACGAATGGGGCAAGCGTGGTGGCGAGGTGCTGTACCTCTCGTGGACGCAGATCACCTGGGTCACTTTTGCCTTCACGCTGTACGCGGGCCTCACCATGGTGACCAATGCGCCGTTCTACAGCTTCAAGGACATCCAGATGAAGAAGAGCGTGCCCTTTGTCGTGATCGTGCTGATCGCGCTGGGCATTGCGGTCATCAACATCCATCCGCCGACCGTGCTGTTCAGCCTCTTCGTGGCCTATGGCCTGAGCGGCTACGTGGTGTACGCATGGCGCAAAGCCAAGGGCCAGCCGGTGAGCGTGATCAGCACCTCGACCGAAGAGCCCGACGAGCGGGGGCTGCACAACTGAAGAAGCCCCGGGCCTTCACAGGCCCGCGAAGGCTGTGCTACATTCGCAACCCTCATGACCAAGATTTCGCTGCTGGCCCTACTAGCCCTCCCTCACGGGCGGAGACGGTAGCGCACGCGCTAATCCCTCATCACGGCCCGTTCGCACCAGCAACGGGCCGTTTGTCTTTTGGGGTTGCTGGTTGAGTTCCAACCATCACAGAGAAATCGACATGCTCAAGCAACCTCAAGCCAAATACCGCGCATTCGCCCCGATCGGTCTCAAGGACCGCACCTGGCCCGATGCCGTGCTGACCAAGGCCCCGATCTGGCTGTCGACGGACCTGCGCGATGGCAACCAGGCCCTGGTCGAACCCATGGACATCGCGCGCAAGATGCGCATGTTCGAAACCCTCGTGGCCATCGGCTTCAAGGAAATCGAAGTCGGCTTTCCCTCGGCGTCGCAGGTTGAATTCGACTTCGTGCGCAAGCTCATCGAGGAAGACCGCATTCCCGACGACGTGACGATCCAGGTGCTCACGCAGGCGCGCGACCACCTCATCGAACGCACTTTCGAAGCCTTGCAGGGCGCGCCGCGCGCCATCGTCCACCTCTACAACGCGGTGGCTCCGGTGATGCGCCGCGTGGTGCTCGGCATGGACGAAGACCAGATCGTCGAACTCGCGAGCAGCCATGCCCGCATGTTCAACGACTTCGCCGCAAAGCAGCCGAACACGAAGTGGACCTTCCAGTACTCGCCCGAAATGTTCTCGGGCACCGACGTGGTCTTCTCCAAGCGCGTGGTCGATGCGGTCACCGAAGTCTGGGCGCCGACGCCCGAGCGCAAGTGCATCGTCAACCTGCCCACCACGGTGGAGCATTCCACGCCGAACATCTTCGCGGACATGATCGAGTGGATGCACCGCAACCTCGCACGCCGCGACTCGATCGTGCTGTGCGTGCACCCGCACAACGACCGTGGCACCGGCACCGCAGCCGGTGAGCTGGCCTTGATGGCGGGCGCCGAGCGCATCGAAGGCTGCCTTTTCGGCAACGGCGAACGCACCGGCAACCTCGACCTCGTGAACGTCGCGCTCAATCTCTACACGCAAGGCGTCTCGCCTGAACTCGACTTCTCGAACATCGACGAGATCCGCGCGACTGTCGAGCACTGCAACCAGATCCCGGTACACCCGCGCCATCCGTATGTAGGCGACCTCGTCTATACCTCGTTCTCGGGCTCGCACCAGGACGCGATCAAGAAGGCCTTCGCCGCGCGCAAGGACGGCGACATCTGGGACATTCCGTACCTCCCCATCGACCCGAAGGACGTAGGCCGCAGCTACGAAGCCGTGATCCGCGTGAACAGCCAGTCGGGCAAGGGCGGCATGGCCTACCTGCTCGAGAGCGAGTACGGCCTCGAGATGCCGCGGCGCCTGCAGATGGAGTTCATGCAGGTCGTGCAGCGCGTGATGGACGTGGGCGGCAAGGAACTCACCGCCGCCGACCTCTGGCAGATCTTCGTGAACGAATACGGTATCGAGACCGCCAAGGCCTTGCAGCACCGCGTGATCCAGGAAGAAGGCGAGGGCGCCGAGGCCACGGTCGTGCTGCGCGGCGACCTGCCATGGGACGGTGAGACCCGCGCCATCGAAGGCCGCGGCAACGGCCCGATCGACGCCTTCACACAGGCACTGAGCCAGGCCACCGGCCACACGGTGCGCGTCATGGACTACCACCAGCACGCCATCGGCGCGGGCGCCGACGCCAAGTCGGTGGCCTACCTCGAGCTGCGCGTCGACGAGTCGCAGACCCTGTTCGGCGTCGGCATCGATGCGAACGTGATCTCGGCCTCGCTGAAGGCGATCATCTCGGGCGTGCAGCGGGCCAGAGGCCGGGGCGCGCGCAGCGCACAATCGGTGGCTGAAGTCGCCTGACGCACCGGCACCAGCCGCACGCGCAAGGTGGGAACGAACCAAGGAGATCCACGATGACCGACCAACTCATTATTTTCGACACCACCTTGCGCGACGGCGAGCAGTCGCCCGGCGCCTCGATGACGCGCGACGAAAAGTTGCGCATCGCCAAGCTGCTGGAGCGGCTCAGGGTCGACGTCATCGAAGCCGGCTTTCCGGCCAGTTCGAACGGCGACTTCGAGGCCGTGAAGGCCATCGCCAATGCGATCAAGGACTCGACGGTGTGCGGCCTCTCGCGTGCCAACGACCGCGACATCGCACGCGCGGCCGAGGCCCTGAAGGGCGCGGCACGCGGGCGCATCCACACCTTCATCGCGACCTCGCCGCTGCACATGGAGAAGAAGCTGCGCATGTCGCCCGACGAGGTGCATGAGCAGGCCAAGCTGGCCGTGCGCTTCGCGCGCAACCAGATCGCCGACGTCGAGTTCAGCCCCGAAGACGGCTACCGCAGCGACCCGGACTTCCTGTGCCGGGTGCTCGAAACCGTGATCAACGAGGGCGCCACCACCATCAACGTGCCCGACACCGTCGGCTACGCCATTCCCGAGCTGTACGGCAACTTCATCAAGATGCTGCGCGAGCGCATTCCCAACAGCGACAAGGCGATCTGGTCGGTGCATTGCCACAACGACCTGGGCATGGCCGTGGCGAACTCGCTGGCCGGGGTGAAGATCGGCGGCGCGCGCCAGGTCGAGTGCACGATCAACGGCCTGGGCGAGCGTGCGGGCAACTGCTCGCTCGAAGAAGTGGTCATGGCCGTGAAGACGCGCAGGGACTACTTCGGTCTCGATCTGAACATCGACACCCAGCACATCGTGGCCGCCAGCCGCATGGTCAGCCAGACCACCGGCTTCGTGGTGCAGCCCAACAAGGCGGTGGTGGGCGCCAACGCGTTCGCGCACGCCTCGGGCATCCACCAGGACGGCGTGCTCAAGGCGCGCGACACCTACGAGATCATGCGCGCCGAAGACGTGGGCTGGACCGCCAACAAGATCGTGCTGGGCAAGCTCAGCGGCCGCAACGCCTTCAAGCAGCGCCTGCAGGACCTGGGCGTGACGATGGAAAGCGAAACCGAGGTCAACGCCGCGTTCGCGCGTTTCAAGGAGCTGGCCGACCGCAAGTCCGAAATTTTCGACGAAGACATCCTGGCGCTGGTCAGCGCGGAAGAACTGTCGCACGTTGGTGAACAGTTTGCTTTCGTCTCTCTCTCCCAGCACAGCGAAACCGGCGAACGGCCTCAAGCCAAGATCGTGTTCACGGTCCAGGGCAAGGAAGTCACCAGCGAATCCGACGGCAACGGGCCGGTCGATGCGTCCCTCAAGGCCATCGAGGCTCACGTCAAGAGCGGCGCCGAGATGGTTCTTTACTCTGTAAACGCCATCAGCGGCTCGACGGAAAGCCAGGGAGAAGTTACAGTCCGGTTACAAAACGCAGGGCGGGTGGTCAACGGTGTGGGTGCAGACCCAGACATCGTGGTCGCTTCGGCAAAGGCTTATTTGAGTGCGCTCAACAAGTTACAGAGCCAAGCTGAGAGAGTGGCGGCACAAGGTTAGGTTTTCAGGCGTTCCTTGGTATTCGAATGAAGAAGAGGATGCAAGTAACTGATATTGCGTGTCTTTTTTGATTTCGATACACTGCGGTCCTCGTTTGTTGCCGCTGGAGATTTATTGATGCCTGAAACCCGTCTACGTCGAGTTTCCATCCAGCGGTTCCTACCCGCCTTCAAGTTCCTCGCCGTGGCGCTGTGCGCCTCGGCGTTTTTGCTGCCTGGCGCCCAGGCCGCGAAGAAGGAAAAACCCGCTGCCGCCAAGTCCGCCGTCGCCAAGAAGGCGAAGGCCCCCGCCGAGGCCAAGCAACGCAATGCGTCCGCTTCCAAGGTGGCACGGGGCGGTCGCGCCGAGCAGGCCGACAAGGTCGTGCGCGGCGGCCGCAATGTCGTGGCCACCATCCACAAGAAGAACGGCAAGACCGTCGTCGCCGTGCAGCGCCGTTCGGTGGTGCGCGTCGAGACGCCGGCTCGCCAGTCCTTCGGCCAGATGGCCGGCCTGCACAGCACCGACGACGCACTCGACCTGAAGTCGAGCGTCGCCCTGGTGATCGACCAGGACACCCACGAGGTGCTGTTCAGCAAGAACGACCACGCCGTGCTGCCCATCGCCTCGCTCACCAAGCTCATGACCGGCCTGCTGATCAGCGAAGCCCACCTGCCGAACGACGAGCTCATCACCATCACGCAGGACGACGTCGACACCGAAAAGGGCAGCCGTTCGCGCCTGACCGTCGGCACCACGCTGTCGCGCGGCGAGCTGCTGCACCTGGCGCTGATGTCGAGTGAGAACCGCGCGGCGCACGCGCTGGGCCGCACCTACCCGGGCGGTCTCACGACCTTCGTGAGCATCATGAATGCCAAGGCCCGCATGCTCGGCATGAAGGACACGCGCTACGTGGAGCCCACGGGCCTGTCGAGTCGCAACCAGTCGAGCGCGCAAGATCTCGCGCTTCTGGTCAACGCCGCCTATTCGGACGCCACCGTGCGTTCGCTGTCCACGTCGCCGGAATACCAGGTCGAAGTCGGCAACCGCGTGCTGCAGTTCAACACCACCAACCGCCTCGTGAAGAGCCCGGAATGGGACATCGGCCTGCAGAAGACCGGCTACATCTCCGAAGCCGGCCAGTGCCTCGTGATGCAGGCCAAGGTGGCTGGGCGCAAGCTGATCATGGTGTTCCTGGATTCAGCCGGCAAGTTCAGCCGCATCGCCGACGCCGAGCGGGTTCGCCGCTGGGTCGAGGCCACGCATGCCGTGTCGGGTCCGCGCGGCTTCCAGGTCGCTGGCTAATCTGAGCGGGGAGGCCGTTCAGCGGCCTGCCTGCTGCCCTTGTACAGGGCCAACCGGCTGACTCGCCGGGATAGAGAGGAAAAGAGTCGAAAGCAAACGGGCGCTCAGGCGCCCGTTGTCACGTTCGCGCCCGACGCAGGCGTTGCGGCCACGCCGTCCTTGAAGCCCAGCGCGCCCGAGATCTCGTTGGCGGTCGCCTGCAGCTTGGGCAGCCAGCCTTCGTCGAGGCGATCGGCCGGGGCCGAGATCGACAGGCCCGCCACCAGCTTGCCCTGGTCGTCGTAGATGCCGGCGGCCATGCAGCGCACGCCCAGTTCCAGTTCTTCGTTGTCGCGGGCGATGCCGTACTGGCGCGCCTTCGACAGCTCGCGCTCGAGCGCGGGCAGCTGGGTGATGCTGTTGCGGGTGTGGCCGGCCAGGCCGGTGCGCGTGGCATAGCTGCGCACCCGCTGCGGATCGTCGGCGGCCAGGAACAGCTTGCCGGTCGAGGTCAGGTGCAGGGCGGCACGGCCGCCGATGGCGCGCACCACCTGCATGCCCGAGCGTTCGCTGTAGGCGCGCTCGATGTACACGATCTCGTCGCCCTGGCGCATGCTGAGGTTGACCGGCTGCTGTGTGAGCTTGTGCAGCTCGCGCATCGGGCCCAGGGCCGCGTCGCGCACGTTCAGCCGGCCCTTGACCAGGTTGCCCAGCTCCAGCAGGCGCATGCCGAGGCGGTAGCTGCCGGCTTCGGGGCGGTCGACGAAGCGGCCGACCGCGAGGTCATTGAGGATGCGGTGCGTGGTCGACGGGTGCAGCCCCGTCTTTTCGCTGATTTCCTTCAGCGAGATCGCTTCTTCGCGCGAGGCCAGGACGTCGATCAGCGAGAACATGCGCTCGATGACCTGGATGACGGGAGTGGCGGGAACGTCGGATAGGTTTTTTCTCATGGCGCAATGCGGTGATGACCGTGCGCCATTTTACCTTGTGAAATCGCTCGGTGCCTGCCAGTGGCCGTCCACCAACACTTCGTGCGGGGAAAAGCGGGCCTTGTAGTGCATCTTGGGGCTGCGCTCGATCCAGTAGCCCAGGTAGACGTGCGGCAGCCCCAGCTTGCGGGCCTGCTCGATCTGCCACAGCACGCTGTAGGTGCCGTAGCCGGCACCGTCCTCGGGCTCGTAGAAGGTGTAGACGGCCGAGATGCCGTCGCTCAGCACATCGAGGATCGACACCATCTTCAGCGCGCCCGGGCTGCCGTCGGGCAGGGTTTCGCGGAACTCGACCAGCCGCGAGTTGACCCGGCTTTGCAGCAGGAACTGCGTGTACTGGTCGATGCTGTCGTGGTCCATGCCGCCGCCCGAATGGCGGCCGGTCTGGTAGCGCAGGTAGAGCTGGTAGTGCTCGGGCACGAAGCACAGCTTGAGCACGCGCGCCTGCAGGTCGGCGTGCTGCTTGGCGGTGCGGCGCTGGCTGCGGTTCGGCTTGAAGCTGTGCGCCAGCACGCGCAGCGGGATGCAGGCGCGGCAGCCGTCGCAATACGGCCGGTAGGTGAACATGCCGCTGCGCCGGAAGCCGCTGAGCACCAGGTCGGAGTAGGCGTCGTTGTGGATCAGATGGCTGGGCGTGGCCACCTGCGAGCGGGCCTGGCGATCCGGCAGGTAGCTGCAGGGATAGGGCGCCGTCGCGTAGAACTGCAGCGTGTGAAGCGGAAGATCCTTGAGGTGCGTCACGTCACGTCACGTCGAAAGAAAAGGTCGCTCGGAAAGGAGTTCGGACCAGTATACGGGGTCGAATTGCCACTGCGGGCCCTCCTGTTTTCGGGCCTGGGCCACGTGCGCGACGAAGCGCGCGCGCGGCATTTCGCGGGCGCCGAGGCTGGCCAGGTGCGCGGTGTTCTGCTGGCAGTCGATCATCGCGATGCCGGCGCGTCGGCACAGCGCGACCAGGCCGGCCAGCGCGATCTTCGAGGCGTCCGGGCGGCGCGTGAACATCGATTCGCCGAACACCGCGCGGCCCAGCGCCACGCAGTAGAGCCCGCCCGCCAACTCGCCGTCGATCCAGGTTTCGACGCTGTGGGCGTGCCCGGCGCGGTGCAATTGCGTATAGGCCTTCACCATGTCCGGCACGATCCAGGTGCCCGACTGGCCGGCCCGCGCCGACTGCGAACACGCCTGGATCACCGTTCCAAAATCGTGATCGATGCGCAGCTCGCAGCCGGGCGTCGCGGCAAAGCGGCTCAGGGTCTTGCGCAGCGAGCGATGCAGCCGGAAGTCGTTCACCCGCAGCACCATGCGCGGGTCGGGGCTCCACCACAGGATGGGCTGGTCGTCGCTGAACCAGGGGAAGACGCAGCGGCTGTAGGCCTGCATCAGAGTATCGACATCGAGCGAGCCACCGGCCGCCAGCAGGCCGGGCACCGGGTCCCGTTCGTCCCACGCCGAAGCGGGGTCGGGCAGTGCATCTCCGGGTTCGAGCCAAGGCAGTTGTCGCATGGATGCAGGTATACACGGCTTCTCGAAAACGCAAGCCAGTTGAGGGAAAATCCCGCTCACACGGGAACAGTCCACAAGGCTGCGGCCCTGGTGCCACCGCCGATGGCACGCGAGACAACCCCACAAGACCCGTCGAAAAACCTATAGTGCACAGCTTGCTTTCGCAGTACCACAGCGGATCCGGCAGGCATGTGCAGGGCGCCGGGGATCAGCACAAGAGGACCACGTTGACCACTGAACCCAATCCCACGCGCTTCGGCAGCGGCCAGGCGGTGCGCCGCCTCGAGGACGAAAGCCTGCTCGCAGGCGCCGGCCGTTACACCGACGACGTCACGCTCTCCGAGCAGGCGCATCTCGTCTTCCTTCGCTCCCCCTATCCGCATGCGCGCATCGTGTCCATCGACACGTCCGCGGCCGTCGGCATGCCCGGCGTGCTGCGCGTGATCACCGGGGCCGACCTGGCCGAGGCCGGCGTCAAGCCGATGCCCGGCGCGGCCGGCTTCAAGCGCGCGGACGGCAGCGATAGCGCCAGCCCGCCGCGCCGCGCCCTGGCGCACGAGCGCGCACGCTTCGTCGGCGAACCGGTGGCGGCCGTCATTGCCGACACCGTGCAGCAGGCGCGCGATGCGGCCGAGGCCGTGATGGTCGATTACGAAGAGCTGCCGATGGTGGTCGACCTGCCGGGCGCGACCGCCGACGGTGCGCCGCTCCTGTGCGACGAGGCCACGGGCAACATCGCCGCCGAGATGCGCCACGGCAGCAGCGAAGCCGCCACCGCCGCGTTCGAGCGCGCCGCCCACGTGATTGCCCTGGACGTGAACAACCAGCGCGTGGTCGCGCTCACCATCGAGCCGCGCGCCGTGCTCGCCACGCACGACAGCAAGACCGACCGCCTCACCATCCGCATGAGCACCCAGATGCCCTCCGGCGTGCGCGATTCGGTCTGCGCGGCCATTGGCCTCGCCAAGGAAAAAGTGCGCGTGGTCGTGGGCGACGTCGGCGGCGGCTTCGGCATGAAGACCGGCGCCTACCCCGAGGACATCGCGGTCGCCTACGCCGCGCTGCAGGTGGGCCGGCCCGTGAAGTGGGTGGCCGACCGCAGCGAAGAGTTCCTCTCGAGCGCGCACGGCCGCGACATCGAGGCGCGCGCCGAAATGGCCCTGGACGCCGACGGCAAGATCCTGGCCCTGCGCATCAAGACGCTCGCCAACGTCGGCGCCTACGCCACCGGCACCGGCGTCGCGATCCAGCTGCTGATCGGCCCCTGGGTGCAGACCAGCGTCTACGACATCCAGACCATCGACTTCCATTTCAAGGCGGTGCTCACCAACACCGCGCCCACCGGCGCCTACCGCGGCGCGGGCCGGCCCGAGGCCATCTTCACCATCGAGCGCCTGATGGACGAAGCCGCGCGCCAGACCGGCATCGACCGCATCGCGCTGCGCCGGCGCAACTTCATCCGCCCCGAGCAGATGCCCTACAAGAACCCGATGGCGCAGACCTACGACACCGGCCAGTTCGAGTCGGTGATGGACCAGGCGCTGCAGCTGGCCGACTGGCAGGGCTTCGAGGCCCGCGCGGCCGAATCGGCGGCGCGCGGCAAGCAGCGCGGCCTGGGCATCGCCACCTTTCTCGAATGGACCGGCGGCAACGTGTTCGAAGAGCGCGTGACCGTCTCGGTGCAGGCCGATGGCGTGATCGAGGTGTTCTCGGCCGTCAACGCCATGGGGCAGGGCATCGCGACCTCGCTCGCGCAGCTGGCCGTCGATGCCTTCGGCGTGCCCATCGAGAAGGTGCGCGTCGTGCTCGGCGACACCGACCGCGGCGACGGTTTCGGCAGCGCCGGCTCGCGCTCGCTCTTCACCGGCGGCTCGGCCGTGCGCATCGGTGCCGAGCGCACCATCGACAAGGCGCGCGAACTCGCGGCGCAGGAGTTCGAGGCCTCCATCGACGACATCGTCTACAGCCGCGGCACCTTCATCGTGGCCGGCACCGACCTCGAACTCGACCTGTTCACCCTGGCCGCCAAGCAGCCGGGGCGCGAGATCTTCGTCGACTCCACCAGCACCGTGGCCGGCCCGAGCTGGCCCAACGGCTGCCACATCTGCGAGATCGAGCTCGACCCGCCCACGGGCGAGATCAGCGTCGTGGCCTACAGCTCGGTCAACGACGTGGGCCGCGTGGTCAACCCGATGATCGTGCGCGGCCAACTCGAAGGCGGCGCGGTGCAGGGCATTGGCCAGGCGCTGTACGAGCAGGTGGTGTACGACAGCGAAACCGGCCAGCCCGTCACCGGCAGCCTCATGGACTACGCCGCGCCGCGCGCCGACATCGTCGACACCATGTTCCAGATGGAAATGGACGAATCCACGCCCTGCAAGAACAACCCGCTGGGCGTGAAGGGCGTGGGCGAGCTGGGCACCATCGGCGCCACGCCGGCCATCGTCAACGCGGTGGCCGACGCCTTCGCACGCAACGGCCTCGGCGCCCGCGCGCCCCGCCTGCACATGCCGCTGAGCCCGTCGCGCGTGTGGCAGGCCATGCAGACGATCGACTGAGCGCCGCCGGCCGGTGATCGAAGGGCGACGAAAGTCATCATGCGCGTCACCACCGAACTGCAGACCGACGCCATCCGCGTCTCGACCTACCGCTGCGATGCGGGCGTCGGGGCGGCGCCGTTCACCGAGATGCACGAGACGCATTCGGTCTCGTACGTGCGCAAGGGCAGCTTCGGCTGCCGCGCGCTCGGCCGCGACTACGAGCTGGTGGCCGGTGCGGTGCTGGTCGGTGCGCCGGGCGACGACTACGTCTGCACGCACGAGCACTTCGCCTGTGGCGACGAGTGCCTGTCGTTCCACTTCTCGCCGGGCTTCGTCGACCTGATCGGCGGCGACCGGCGCAGCTGGCATGCCTGGGCGTTGCCGCCGCTGCCCGAACTCATGGTGCTGGGCGAACTCGCGCAGGTCGCGGTCGAAGGCGGCAGCGACGTGGGCCTGGACGAGCTGGGCATGGGCTTCGCCAGCCGTTTCCTCGACGTGGTGAAAGGGCGCGGCAAGCCCGCGGCGGCGCCGCCGTCGGCCACGCCGCGGGACCGTCGCCGTGCGGTCGAGGCCGCGACCTGGATCGAGGCCCACGCCGCCGGCGAGATCGGCCTGGAAGACGCGGCCGCCCAGGCGGGCCTGAGCGCTTTCCATTTCCTGCGGTTGTTCTCCCAGGTGCTGGGCGTCACGCCGCACCAGTACCTCGTGCGCTCCCGGCTGCGCCGCGCGGCGCGCCTGCTGGCGGACAGCGACCTTGCCGTGACCGAGGTCGCCCTCGAAGCCGGCTTTGCCGACCTGAGCAACTTCGTGCGCACCTTCCACCGCGCGGCCGGCGTGTCGCCGCGCGGGTTCCGGCTTGCTGCCAAGGGCGACCGCAAGATTTTCCAAGACCGCCTGGCCGCGCTGCTTCACGATGACCGCTTGATCCACCCTTCAAGCAGGAAGTCATCGCCATGTACGACCACATCGGACTGAAAGTCAAAGACCTCGCCGCCAGCCGGCGCTTCTACGAAGCCGCGCTCGCGCCGCTCGGCCACGTGCTGGGCTCGCACGACGACAGCTACGCCGGCCTCGGCCCGGCCGGCGAGCCGGCGCTGTGGCTCTACGCCGCGAAAGGCGCCAAGGGCCCGGGCACTCACATCGCGTTCCGCGCACCCGACCACGCCGCCGTCGCCGCCTTCCACAAGGCCGGCTTGAAGGCCGGCGGCACCGACAACGGCGGCGCGGGGCCGCGCGCCGACTACAGCCCGACTTACTACGCGGCCTTCCTCATCGACCCCGACGGCAACAACGTCGAGGCCGTCTGCCCCTGACACGAAAGGCATCGACCCCATGGCCACCGTCTACAAGGAATTCATCGTCGAGGCCGATGCCGCGCAGGTGTGGGACGCGCTGCGCGACTTCGGCGCCGTGCACACGCGCCTGGCGCCGGGCTTTCTCACCGGCTGCGAGCTCGACGGGCAGGGCGCCCGCATCGTCCACTTTGCCAATGGCCTCGTGGCGCGCGAGCTGCTCGTGGCCCTCGACGAAGAGAACCGGCGGCTGGCCTACACCGTGACCGACGGCAAGGCCACGCACCACCACGCGTCGGCCCAGGTGTTCGCGCACGGCGAAGGCCGGTCGCGCTTCGTCTGGATCACCGACGTGCTGCCCGACGGGCTCGCGGCGTACGTCGAACCCATGATGGCGCAGGGCGGCGGCGCCATGAAGAAGATGCTGGAGAAGGCCGACGAACGATGAGCACGCCCACAAGCCCTGCTGCGAGCGAGATCCTGGCGGTCGTGCAGCGCTACGCACAAGCCTGGGCCGCCAACGACCTCAAGGCCATCGTCGACTGCTACCACGACGAGGTCGTCTTTCACTACTTCGGCCGCAGCCCGCTCGCGGGCACGCACCGGGGCAAGGCGGCCTGCCTCGAGGTGCTCAAGCAGGTGAAGGAACGAACGAACCGCCGGCTGGTCGCGATCCGCGACGTGCTGGCCGGCGAGCATTTCGGACTGATCGTCGCCGTCGAGCAGTTCGAGCACCAGGGGCGCCCGGTCGAACTCGAGCGCCAGCTGCGCTACGCCGTGAGAGACGGCAAGCTCAGCGAATGCTGGATCTACGACGAAGACCAGCGCTGGGTCGACGAGGTGCTGTCGTCGCCCGCCGCTCAGAAGTCTTCGAGCGGCAGCCCCACGTAGTTTTCCGCCAGCGCGGTGGACGCCGCGCGCGAATGCACGAGGTAGTCGAGCTCGGCTTCCTGGATCTTCTGGCCGAAGGCACCCGTCTCGGGAAAACGGTGCATCAGTGAGGTGAACCACCACGAGAAGCGCTCGGCCTTCCAGACCCGGCGCAGGCACAGGTCGGAATAACGGTCCAGCGCCGAGGCCGACTTCTCGTTGTAGAAGATCTCCAGCGCGCGCGACAGGTACCCCACGTCGGCCGTCGCAAGGTTGAGCCCCTTGGCGCCGGTCGGCGGCACGATGTGCGCGGCGTCGCCGGCCAGGAACAGCGAGCCGAAGCGCATCGGCTCGGCGACGAAGCTGCGCAGCGGCGCAATGCTCTTTTCGAGCGACGGGCTGGTCACCAGCCGTTCGCGCGCTTCGGGGTCCAGGCGCGCGCGCAGCTCGTTCCAGAAGGCCTCGTCGCTCCAGTTCTCCACCTTCTCTTCGGTCGGCACCTGCACGTAGTAGCGCGAGCGCGTGGCGCTGCGCATGCTGCACAGCGCAAAGCCACGTTCGGTGTTCGCGTAGATGAGTTCGTGCGACACCGGCGGCACGTCGGCCAGCACGCCGAGCCAGCCGAAGGGGTAGACCTTCTCGTAGGTCTGGATCGCGTCGGCTGGCACGCTGGCGCGGCTCACGCCGTGGTAGCCGTCGCAGCCGGCGATGAAGTCGCACTCGATCTCGTGCGTCTGGCCGTCCTTCTCGTAGCGAACGCGCGGCTTGGCCGAATCGAAGTCGTGCAGGCTGACGTTGGCTGCGCTGTAGATCGTCGTGAGGCCTTCGGCCGTGCGCGCTTCCATCAGGTCGCGCGTCACCTCGGTCTGGCCGTACACCGTGACCTGCTTGCCGCCCGTGAGGCCGTGCATGTCGATGCGGTGGCGCGCGCCCTTGAACAGCAGCTCGATGCCGTCGTGCGGCAGGCCCTCGGCCTTGGCACGGGTGTCGACGCCGGCGCGCGCCAGCAGGTCCATCGTGACCTGTTCGAGCACGCCGGCGCGGATGCGGCCCAGCACGTAGTCGCCGCTCTGGCGCTCCACGATGACGTTGTCGATGCCTGCCTTGTGCAGCAGCTGGCCGAGCAGAAGGCCGGCGGGGCCTGCGCCGATGATGGCGACCTGGGTGCGCATGTTCGTGTCTCCGAAAGGGTTTTGCCAAGCGTAGGGCGCGGCCGGCCGGTTGGGGCGGCGGCTGGCGAGGCTCTGTGCGATCATGCGAACGCGTGCGCGATGATCGCGCAACACTTCTTCAGCCGACCGATCCACGACGAACTCCCGACGACGAATGACCATCGCCCGCGCCGACTTCATCGAGGGCATCGCCAAGGGCATGGCGGTGCTCGAAAGCTTCGACACCGAGCGCCAGCGCCTGAACGCCACGCTGGCGGCCGAGCGCGCCGGCCTCACGCGCGCCGCCGCCCGGCGCCACCTGCTCACGCTGGCCCACCTGGGCTACCTGGAAACCGACGGCAGCTACTTCTGGATGGCGCCGAAAGTGCTGCGCTTCTCGGGCAGCTACCTGGCCTCGTCGCGCCTGCCGCGCGCGCTGCAGCCCACGCTGAACCGGCTCGCGGCGCAGACGGGCGAGTCGTTCTCCGCCGTGGTGCTCGACGGCGAAGAGGTGGTCATCGTCGCGCGCAGCGGCAGCTACGGCACGCCGACGCGCGTGCTGGCGTACGGCCTGCACCTGGGGGCGCGCCTGCCGGCCCACGCCACCTCGACCGGGCGCGTGCTGCTGGCCGCCATGGCCGCCACGCAGCTCACGCAGTGGCTCAAGGGGCGGCACCTGGCGCGGCTCACGCCGCACACCATCACCCAGGCGCGCGCGCTGCGCCAGCGCATCGCGCAGGTGCGCAAGGACGACTACTGCTTCGCCAGCGAAGAACACGAGCTCGGCGTGCAGGCGCTGGCGGTGCCGCTGCGCGACATGCAGGGCCACACGGTGGCGGCGCTCAACGTGGTGCTGTCGGGCACGCGCTACCAGGAAGAGACCCTGCAGCGCGAGATGCTGCCGCTGCTGTTCGAAGCGGCGCGCGAGGTGCGCTCCCTCCTGTGAACGCAGACGCGCTGAACTTTCAGCGACGGCGCGGCCTCGAACCCCCGAAACGGACACCACCATGCGACTCCTGCTTCTCGAAGACGACGTGATGATCGGCGAGGCCGTGCTCGACCTGCTGCGGGCCGAGCAGTACGCGGTCGATTGGGTGAAGGATGGCGACGCCGCCGAATCCGCATTGCGCACCCAGCAGTACGACCTCGTGCTGCTCGACCTGGGCGTGCCCCGCCGCGACGGCCTGGAAGTGCTGCGCGCCCTGCGTGCGCGCAAGCAGCGCATGCCGGTGCTGATCGCCACCGCGCGCGACTCGGTGCAGCAGCGCATCGAAGGCCTCGACGCCGGTGCCGACGACTACGTGCTCAAGCCCTATGACCTCGACGAGCTGCTGGCCCGCATCCGCGCCTTGCTGCGGCGCGCATCGGGGCGCGCCGAGCCGGTGTACGAGCACATGGGCGTGAGCATCAACCCGGCCACGCGCGAGGTCGCGGTGAACGGCGAACCGGTGGTGCTCTCGGCGCGCGAGTGGGCCGTGCTCGAACCGCTGCTGGCCCGCCCGGGCATGGTGCTCTCGCGCGCCCAGCTCGAAGAAAAGCTCTACGGCTGGAAGGACGAGATCAGCAGCAACGCGGTCGAGGTCTACGTGCACGGCCTGCGCAAGAAGCTGGGCGCGGAGCTGATCCGCAACGTGCGCGGCGTCGGCTACATGGTGCCCAAGGCATGATGCGCCGCGTGATGCGATGGACCGGATCGCTGCGCGCGCGGCTGCTGGTGTTTTTGCTCGCCGCCATCGTGCTCGCGGCCGGCGCGCAGGCACTGGTGGCCTACCGCACGGTGCTGAAGGAGGCCGACGACATCTTCGACTACCACATGCAGCAGATGGCGCTGTCGCTGCGCGCGGGCCTGGCGCCGAGCGCGGCCGTGGGCGGGCTCGGCGGCGCGGAACAGAACTTCGATTTCGTGGTGCAGGTGTGGACGGTCGACGGCGTGCGCATCTTCGAGTCGGCCGAAGAAGCCGCGCTGCCGCAGCTCGCGGTGCTGGGCTTTGCCGACGTGCGCGCCCGTGGCACGACCTACCGCGTGTTCTCGATGCAGACGCGCGGGCTGGTGATCCAGGTGGCGCAGGACATGGCGGCGCGCCGCCACATGGCGGGCTCGCTCGCGCTGCGAACCATCGTACCCGTGGCGCTGATGGCGCCGCTGTTGATGCTGGTCGTGTGGTGGGTGGTGAGCCTGTCGCTGGCGCCCGTGGCACGCGTGCGCCGGCAGGTGGCATCGCGGCAAGCCGACGACCTCTCGCCCGTGAGCGAGGAGAACCTGCCTGAAGAAGTGCGCCCGCTGGTGCAGGAGCTCAACCTGTTGTTCGGCCGCGTGCGCCATGCCTTCGATGCGCAGAAGCACTTCGTGGCCGATGCCGCGCACGAGCTGCGCTCGCCGCTGGCGGCGCTCAAGCTGCAGGTGCAGGGCCTGCAGCGCGCCCCCGATGATGCGGCGCGCACGCTGGCCGTGAGCCGGCTGTCGGCCGGCATCGACCGCGCCACGCGGCTCGTCGAGCAGATGCTGGCGCTGGCCCGGCATGAAGCCAGCGTGGCCGCGGGCGCCAAGCCCGAGACGGTCGATCTGGCCGAGGTGGCGCGCCTGGCGATCTCCGATGCGGTGGCGGCCGCGCAGGCGCGCCGCATCGACATCGGCGTGGCGCAAGCTGACGCGGGCGCCACCGTGAGCGGCCAGCCCGAGGCGCTGCGCATGCTGCTGCGCAACCTGATCGACAACGCCGTGAAGTACACACCCGAAGGCGGGCGGGTCGACGTCAGTCTCGTGAAGCGCGCCGACGCGGTGGAGTTGCGCGTGGACGACAGCGGCCCCGGCTTGCCCGAGGCCGAGCGTGCGCGCGTGCTCGATCGCTTCTACCGCTCGGGCGAGCCGCAGGCGCCGGGCAGCGGGCTGGGGCTGGCCATCGTGAAGTCGATCGCCGACCTGCACGGCGCCACGGTGGCGCTGGACAAGTCCGCGAGCCTCGGTGGGCTGTGCGTGCGGGTGACGTTCGCTCCCGCCAAAGAGTGAACTCCGCTTAAGCGACGCCTAAGTCAAGGCCGCGACATTCCTTTCACCGTGTTTGCGCTCCGGCGCAGGATTGAAAGGAATCGAAGAATGAAAGCCGCCCTGATTTCCCCCCGTGCCCTCGTGATCGCGCTGGCCAGCGCCGGCGTGATCGGTGCCGTCGGCGCCGGGGCCTACACCAGCGCCCGCGCCGTGGGTGCACCGGCCACCACCGCCGCCGTGGCCGCGCCGGCCGCGATGGTCACCTTGCCCGACTTCTCGACCATCACCTCGCGCGACGGCCCGGCCGTGGTCAACATCAGCGTGACCGGCACCGAGAAGGCCCCGGACGACGACACGATGGCGCAGCTGCAGGGCATCGACCCGGACGATCCGATGTTTCAGTTCTTCCGACACTTCCAGGGGCAGATGGGACCGCGCGGCCAGCAACAGCAGCAGCGCGCCGTGCCGGTGCGCTCGCAGGGCTCGGGCTTCATCGTGGACCCGAGCGGCATCATCATGACCAACGCCCACGTGGTGAAGGACGCGAAGGAAGTCACCGTCAAGCTGACCGACCGCCGCGAGTACCGCGCCAAGGTGCTCGGCGCCGACGCCAAGACCGACATCGCAGTGCTCAAGATCGACGCCAAGAACCTGCCGGTGCTCGCGCTGGGCAACACCAAGGACCTGAAGGTCGGCGAATGGGTGCTGGCCATCGGCTCGCCCTTCGGCTTCGAGAACACCGTGACGGCCGGCGTGGTGAGCGCCAAGGGCCGTTCGCTGCCCGACGACAGCTACGTGCCCTTCATCCAGACCGACGTGGCCGTGAACCCCGGCAACTCGGGCGGGCCGCTGCTCAATGCGCGCGGCGAGGTGGTCGGCATCAACTCGCAGATCTACAGCCGCAGCGGCGGCTACCAGGGCGTGTCGTTCGCCATCCCGATCGATGTGGCGGTGCAGGTGAAGGACCAGATCGTCGCCACCGGCAAGGCCACGCACGCGCGCCTGGGCGTGGCGGTGCAGGAGGTGAACCAGGCCTTCGCCGATTCCTTCAAGCTCGACAAGCCCGAGGGCGCGCTGGTCTCGAACATCGAGAAGGGCGGCCCCGGCGACCATGCCGGCCTGAAGGCGGGCGACGTGATCCGCAAGGTCGACGGCCAGGCCATCGTGTCGTCGGGCGACCTGCCCGCCGTGATCGGCCAGCAGGCGCCGGGCAAGAAGGTCACGCTCGAGGTGTGGCGCCAGGGCGAGCGCCAGGAGCTGCAGGCCAGGCTCGGCGATGCCAGCGACAAGCCGGCGCAGGTGGCCAAGGCCGACAACACGGCGGGGCAGGGCAAGCTCGGCCTGGCGCTGCGCCCGCTGCAGCCGCAGGAACAGCGCGCGGCCTCGGTCGACGGCGGCCTGCTGATCGAGGACGTGGCGGGCCCCTCGGCGATGGCCGGGGTGCAGGCCGGCGACGTGCTGCTGGCCATCAACGGCACGCCGGCCAAGAGCCTGGAGCAGGTGCGCCAGGCGGTGGCCAAGGCGGACAAGTCGGTGGCGCTGTTGATCCAGCGCGGCGAGGACAAGATCTTCGTGCCGGTGCGCCTGGGCTGACCGGTCCGGCCGGGTTCAAGGCAGCGCGCAGGGCCAGTCGAGCGAGACGCGCGTGCCGCCGGCCTGTGCGTCGGCCCGCTCGATCTGCAGCCGCGCCCCGATGGCCTGTGCCCGCGAACGCATGTTCGCGAGGCCGTGGCCGCCGGGGCGTTCGTTCGCCTGCAGCCCGCGGCCGTTGTCGGTGAGCACGATCCGCACCAGCGGCGGCGTCTGCTCGCCGTGCCAGCCCACATGCATCACGATGCGCGTGGCGGCCGCATGCTTCAGCACGTTGGTGAAAGCCTCGAGCAGGATGCGTTGCAGCTGCAGCGCAGCCTGCGCGGCAAAGGGCGCGAGCGTGGGGATGAGCGCGACGTCCCACACCAGTTCGATGCCGGCGGCATCCAGCCGGGGCTGCAGGCGGTAGCGCAGCGTGGCCAGCACGGTGGTCAGGTCGTCGTGCATGGGTTGCAGCGAATCGACGGCCATGCGCATCTCGTCGAGCGCCAGCTTCACGTGCTCCTCGACCACGTCGCGATCGGGCGCGGGCTGGTTCACCACGTTGAGCAGGCCCACGAGCTGCGAGCCCACGCCGTCGTGGATCTCCCGCATGATGCGCTGGCGCTCCAGCAGCACGGCCTGTTCTTCCTGCTGCTTGCGCACGGTTTCGAAGGCGCCGCGCAGCTGCTCCTCGCGCTCGGCCACGCGCGCGGCGAGGTTGGCGTTGAGCGAGCGGTAATCGGCCACGGTGCGGCTGTAGCGCTCCACCACGAGGCCGGCCAGGATCATCACGAAGAAGAAGATCGCGTGGGAGGTGAGCGTGTAGTAGGCGCCGCCGAACAGGCCCATGCGCACCAGCAGCAGGTCGTGCGCGCCGGCCAGGATGGCCAGCGTGCCCGCCGCCATCAGCACGCCCGCGATGCGCCGCCGCGCCACCAGCGCGCCGTGCACCACGTAGGGCAGGCAGATAGTGCTCGTGATCTGCAGGATCGCCAGCCCCGTGGTCCACAGCGCCGGCAGCGCGAAGGCGAAGGAGGCGCAGGCCAGCACCACCGAGAGCGCCAGCGCCCCGTAGATGGAGCGCACCAGCCACGGCGGATTGCGGTCGAGCACCAGCAGCACGAAGCGCGCGATCAGCCCGATGTGGCAGGCGTAGCAGACCGCCACTACCGCGCCCCACAGCGGCCAGGGCACGGGCCCTTCGGTCAGCACGCGGTCGAGGTTGCGGGCCACGCCCGAGAGCGCGGCCAGCGCGAAGCAGCCGTAGAGCGCGTCGCGCTGGCGCAGCCACAGACCGGCGGCCAGGCCACCCATCAGCAGCAGGCTCACGGCGTAGACGATGGCCGAGGTGTTGCGCCAGTTCTGCTGCGAGCGGTGCAGCGGGGCCAGGGAGGCCTCGGGGCCGTAGAGCACGCTGGCCAGTCCGCCGCCGCGCTGGCGCTGCATGGTGGCCTGGATGAGCAGCTCCTGCGGCTGGCCGTCGCCGCGTCGCAGGGCGGCGGCCAGCGGGATCAGCAGGTTGGCCTTGCCGGCGTCGTAGGCCGGGTCGCCGAGCACACCGTAGTTGGCGACCAGCGCGCCGTTGAACCACACGGCGGCCTGGTTGCCCAGGCCCGACATCAGGAGCGCCTGGGCATCGTCCGCGCGGGCGGCGTCCGGGGGCAACACGATGCGGTAGCTGGCCTTGCCGCCGCGCCCCGGAAACTCGTGGTCCCAGCGAAAGGGCAGCGCCACCTGCCGCACCTGCAGCGGCAGGCCATCGGGTTCGAGGCTGGCTTCGGCCCAGTCCACGTCGGTGCTGCCCGGCGGGGTGGCAGCGTGGGCGAAGGGGGCTGCGAGCACCAGCCACAGCAGCAGTTGCAGCACGGCTTGCATGCGGGAAAAGAAGGGGCGGCTCACGCGGCTAGGAAAGCCGGCCTGGAGGACGGGTCGCCAACACGGCTTCCGAGGGTGGGGGCGCATCCAGCTTGCCGTAGATGTTTCTGATATGGGTTTGAACCGTCGATGCGGAGACTCCCATCTGCGCGCCGATTTCGGCATAGGTGAAACCACGAGACACCCGGTCGAGCACTTCGGCCTCGCGCGACGAGAGGTGCCCGGGCGCGCCGTCGGAGGCCTGCCAGCGCCGCAGCAGCTGCCGCGCGATGCCCGGCGGCAGCGGGGAGCCACCGGTGCCCAGGTGGCGCAGGTGCGCCGCCAGGTCGGCCTCGGTGCCGTCCTTGAGCAGGTAGCCGCGCGCGCCGGCCTCGAAGGCCTGCACCATGTGGGTCTCGTCGCCGAAGATCGTCAGCACCATCACCGCGCAGGCCGGCTGCATGCGGCGGCACTGGCGGATCACCTGCAGGCCGGGATGGTCGGGCAGGCCGAGGTCGACCAGCAGCACGTCGACCGGGTTGTCCGTGAGCCAGTTCAGGATGTCGACCGCGTTCGAGGCGCTGAAGGCCAGCGCCAGTGCCGGGTCGGCGCCGATCACGCGGGCGATGCGCTCGCGCATGCCACTGTCGTCCTCGACCACGGCGACCTGGGTGGCGGTCAGGGGCATGGCGGGCTTCCGCAGGCGAGACCGGGGCCGAGGCGCATGGGCAGATCCGTTTCCGTTCGGGGTTGCAGGTGCCGCAAGCCTATCGACCGGTATCGGGCGAGCCCATCCTATAGACGGGGGATGGGGGTACCCTGCCGACGCGCGATGGTGTCCAGCCGTGCGGCGACCTGCGCCACGTGCTGCACCAGTTCGGGAGGCGACTCGATCTCGATGTCGTGGCCCAGGCAGCCCAGCCACACGGCCAGCGCATCGAGCGAGCTGGCGCCGGTGACGACGCGCGTGCGGTCCGCGTCGAGGGCCTCGGGCACGCCGCCCACCCAGCCCAGGTGCGGTTCCAGCGCTGCGAGCGGGGCATGCACGATCACGCGCGCGTGGTGCAGGTAGGGCGAGACCTTGAGCGCGTGTTCCATGTAGGCCTCGACGTCGCCCAGCGGCAGGCGGCGTGCGGTGAAGCGCGCGCCCGTCGGTTCGGCGTCGACGATGCGGTCGAGGCGGAAGGTGCGCCAGTCCTGGCGCGCCGTGTCCCAGGCCAGCAGGTACCAGCGCTGGCCGGTCTGCACCACGCGGTGCGGCTCCACCGTGCGCGCCGTGGCCGTCTGGTGGTGGTCCTGGTAGCCGAAGCGCAGTTCGCGTCGCTCGGTGCAGGCCTCGGCGAACATCGACACCGCCTTCACGCGCACGCCCGACTTGCTTCGCATCACCGGCACCACCGAGGCGCGCACGCTGCCCAGGCGGCGCTGCAGGCGCGGCGGCATCAGCTGGTCGAGCTTGGCGAGGGCGCGCATCGACGCGTTGCCGATGTCGCCTTCACCCGTGCCGGCATGGCCGAGCGCCAGCGCCACCGCAATGGCTTCCTCGTCTTCCAGCAGCAGCGGCGGCAGGGCGCTGCCCGCACCCAGTCGGTAGCCGCCGGCCACGCCCGAGGTGGAGTCGACCGTGTAGCCGAGGCTGCGCAGCCGGTCGACGTCGCGGCGCAGCGTGCGCTCGGTGATCTCCAGGCGCTCGCCCAGGGCGGCACCGGTCCAGGCGCGCTGGGCCTGGAACAGCGCGAGCAGGCGAAGCAGGCGGGCGGAAGCGGACAGCATGGCCCGCATCATGCCTGCGATCGAGGACAGAATCTGTCCGCAATGGGTCGTAGCCTTGGGTTTCCTCCACTCGTTTCCACGGACACCGACCATGAAGAAGACCTATCACGGCAGCTGCCACTGCGGCAAGGTGCGCTTCCAGGCGCTCATCGACCTCACCGCGGGCACCGGCAAGTGCAACTGCTCGATCTGCATGAAATCGCGCGGCTGGGGCGCCATCGTCAAGCCGGCCGACTTCACGCTGCTGTCGGGCGAGGATGACCTGTCGAGCTACCAGTTCGGCTCGTTCAGCGCCGAGCACCTGTTCTGCCGCCATTGCGGCGTCAAGTCCTTCGGGCGCGGCAACGTGCCGGAGATCGGCGGCGCGTACGTCAGCGTGAACGTCTCCTGCCTGGACGACGCGACGCTCGAAGAGCTGTCCACCGCGCCGGTGCGCTACATGGACGGGCGCCACAACAACTGGTTCGAGGTGCCGGCGGAGGTGCGCTATCTCTGAGATGACCGATGGCCCCACGCTTTCGGCTGAGAATGCCCGTTGCTTCACCTGCTGCGAACGACACCAATGAACGACGAACTCGAAGCCCGCATCCGCTCGGGCCAGGCGCTGTCCGAATCGATGGGCAATTTCCACGTGACCGGCTGGGACGCCGAGCACAAGACGCTGAAGGCCGCTTTCACCGTGCGGCGCGAGTACTGCCACACGAACGGCACGATCGCCCAGGGCGGCTTCATCACGGCCTGGCTCGACGCCGCCATGGCCCATGCGGTCATGCATGACACCGAGCAGGCGCAGACGGTCTTCAGCCTGGAGATCAAGGTGAGCTTCTACGAGAAGGTCGGCCCCGGCGAAGGCCGGGTCGAGGGGCGCGTGATCCGGCGTGGGAAGCGCGTGGCGTTTCTCGAAGCGGCGCTCTACAACCCCGATGGGAAGCTGGCGGCCGAGGCTACATCGACGGGGATACTGGCGAGCCTCTAGGCTACGCCCGCCCGATCTCAGCCTGTATTTCGCGGATCACCGCTTCCTTTTCCTTGTTGTAGATCTGCGGGTTGGCCGGGTCGATGCCGTGGGCGCGGTCCTTGGCTTCTTCGTACTTCCTGCGCAGGTCCGGGCGCCGGTCGAGCACTTCCATGAAGGCCAGCGAGTCCACGTGCACCGGGTCGCCGCGATGGCAGATGTGCAGATTGAGGTTGAACCTGCGCCCGCCGTGCAGCACGGACGCGCAGACGTAGGGCTTCTCGTCCGTGTCGACCCACACCGGGCGGCGGTGAAATCCGAGCACTTCGAATTCCGACTGGGCCCTGCGCAGGTTCTCGCGCTGCGTGATCGCCGCGATGTCCACCATCGGCTTGCCCCGCAGTCCGACGATGGCCGTGCTCCCGATGTGCACGAGTTCCACGCCCTCGAGCTGCGCTTGCACGTAACGCTGCACCTGCGCGAACACCTCGGCGTACGCCGGGTCGTAGGGCAGGATGTGGCGCTGGTCCAGGCTCTCGTCGAAGGCGATGAGTTTCATCGCACGATGCGCGCGAGCCAGGCCAGCAGCACGGCCACGACTTCGTCGCGGTTGGTTTCGTTGAGCGTCTCGTGGCGGGCGCCGCCGAACACATGGCACGACACGTCGCGCAGGCCGGCGTCGCGGTAGCGCTGCACCAGCGGGTAGAACCACTCGGCCTTGTTGCTGACGGGGTCCTGGTCGCCGGTGAACAGGTACAGCGGCAGCTCGGGCCGGATGCGCGTCTGCATCGCGGCGGGCGTGAGTTCGTCGAGGCTGGCGAACATGGAGCCCATGCCATCGGCCGACACCGTGAAGCCGCACAGCGGGTCGGCGATGTAGGCATCGACCTGGGCCGGATCGCGGCTGAGCCAGTCGAAGGGCGTGCGCACGTCGGGCAGCGCGGCGTTCATGTCTTCGAGACGGAAGCCGCTTTGCAGTGCACCGCCCAGCAGGTCGAGCGCCGTGGTGCCCGACAGCACCGCACCCGACAACAGCTCGCTGTGCCGCACCAGGTAGTACTGCGTGGCGAACGAGCCCATGCTGTGGCCGACGAGGACCAGCGGCAGCCCGGGGTGCTCGGCGCGTGCGTGGCGGCTGAGCAGCGCCATGTCCTCCACGAGACCGGCGAATCCGCGCGGGCCGAACTCGCCGAGTTCGTCGCGCGCGGCGGCGCCCGGGCCGTGGCCGCGGTGCTCGTTCGCGTAGACGACGTAGCCGGCCTGCGTGAGCGCATCGGCCAGCGGCCGGTAGCGCAGCGAATGCTCGCCCATGCCATGCGCCAGTTGCACGATGGCGCGCGGCGCGGCGCCCTGCCAGCGGTGGGCCTCCACCGGATGGCCGTCGTTGGCGGTCAGTTCGAAGTGGGTCTCGGTGCTCGGCATGCGGGGTCCTCCAGGGAAGTGGATCTGCATCCTAATCGTTGGCAGCCCGCAGCATGGCCTTGCGCAGCCACGCCTGCGCCGGGTCCTTGTCGGTCACCGCGCGCCAGGCCATCCGCAGCGGGTAGCTCGGGCTGTCGAAGGGCAGGGGCTCGCAGCGCAGGCCGCTTTGCGCCGACAGCGCCCGCGCCACGTGCTCGGGCACCGTGGCCAGCAGGTCGGTGCCGGCGAGCACGGCGGGCAGGCTGCCGAACTGCGGCACCGAGAAGAGCACGTCGCGCTGGCGTCCGAGTTCGCCCAGCGTTTCGTCGACGGTGCCGCACAGGTCGCCGGCATAGGTCACGAGCAGGTGGCGCCGGCGGCAGTAGTCGTCGAGCGACAGCTTGCCGGGCGCGGTGTCGGCGCGGAGCACGGCAAAGCGCGCGGTGCGGACCTTGCGCACCTTCGCATCGGCGGGCAGGTCTTTCAGGAAGGACATCACCGCGCTGACACGGCCCTGGTCGAGGTAGCGCATGGCGTTGCGGTAGCAGACGGTGAGCGTCACCAGTTTGGCGCCGGGCACTTCGGTGCTCAGGGCGCGCAGCAGGCGGGGCAGCATTGCGATCTGCAGGTCATCGGTCAGGCCGATGCGGAACACCGGCGCGGCGCGCGCCGGCTCGAAGTCGGCCTGCGCACGGAACGTGGCCTCGATCTGCGCGAGCGCGGGGCCCAGGCCCTGCATCAGGGCGAGCGCCCGTGCGGTGGGTTCCATCACGCGGCCCTGGCGCACCAGCAGCGGATCGCCCGTGAGCTCGCGCAGCCGCGCGAGCGCATGGCTCACCGCGGGCTGGCCGAGGTTCAGCCGCTCGGCGGCGCGACTGACATGGCGCTCGCGCATGAGCGCGGCCAGCACGGTGAGCAGGTTCAGGTCGATGCGGTTGAGTTCGATGGGTTTCATTGGGGTCGGGGCGTTATCGATGGTGCGCATAGCGACTATCCCGCAAATCGATTTCCTTGATGACGCCGCGGCCTCTAGATTGAAGCCATCGGTCATTCAAGAAAGAAGGAGAGTTGTCATGAGCAGGATGGTTCGCTTCCACGCATTCGGTGGTGCCGAGGTGCTGAAGCTCGAAGAGGTCGCGGTGCCGGCGCCGGGCATTGGCGAAGTGCGCATCGCGGTCCAGGCCATCGGCCTGAACCGGGCCGACGCCTTGTGGCGCGAGAACCTGTACATCGAAGACGCGACGTTGCCGGCGGGGCTGGGCAACGAAGCCGCCGGCGTCATCGAGGCCGTGGGCGAGGGCGTCGAAGGGCTGCGCGTGGGCGACAGGGTCGCGGTGCTGCCGGGGGCGAGCCAGGGGCTGTATCCGACCTACGGCGACCGCATCCTCTTTCCGGCCGCGCACGTGGTGCGGTATCCCGCCAACCTGTCGGCCGCACAGGCTGCGGGCGCCTACATGGCCTACCTCACGGGCTACTTCCCGATGTTCGAGATCGCACGGCTGCAGCGCGGCCAGGTCATGCTGGTCACCGGGGCGTCATCGGGCACCGGCATCGCGGCGTTGCAGATGGCGCGCGCGGCGGGCATCGCCGCCATCGCGGTCACGCGCACGGTCGCCAAGCGCGACGCGCTGCGGGAAGCGGGCGCTGCGCATGTGGTCGTGACGGACGACGAAGACGTGGTCGAGCGCGTGTTGAGGCTCACCGAGGGCTGCGGTGTCGACCTGGTGTACGACGGCGTGGGCGGCGCGCAGGTCGAGCGGCTCGGCGATGTGGTCGCGCATCGCGGGTGGTACGTGCTGTACGGCCTGTCGGGTGGCGCCGAATTCAAATTTCCGGTGGTGGCGCAGTTCCGCAAGAGCTGGCGCTTCCACGTCTACAAGGTGCTGGAGCACACGGGTGCCGCCACCATGGGGTTGCCTCGCGACAAGGGCGCATTGGGCCGCGCGCTGGCCTTCATCGATGCAGGCCTTGCCGATGGCTCGCTGCACGTGCGCATCGACCGGAGCTTCGCGCTCGACGACGTGGTGCAGGCCCATCGCTACCTCGAGCGCGCCGGGCACATCGGCAAGGTCGTGCTCGAGGTCTGACCGGCGCTCAGGCGGCGGACGTCAGCCGGTACCAGGCCACCCCGTCGTCGGCAATGTCGCACGCGATCTCGCCGCGGTGGCGCAGGTAGTTGAGGCAGGCCAGGCTTTCACCGGTGGCCATGCCCAGCAACGGCACGTCGGATTCGGCGATGCTGCGCGCGAACAGGCTCGTGAACACATCGACCGCGCGCTTCGGCGTTTTCAATGCATTGCGCAAGCGGTCGAGCGAGCGCTCCTGTCCATGCTGCAGCCGGTCGATGCGCGCATGCAGGCCACGGAAGCACTCGTTGTGCGACGGCAGCACCAGCACGTCGTCGGGCACTTCGCGCTTGAGCTTGGCGAGCGACGCGAGCCAG
Source organism: Variovorax sp. GW531-E2 (assembly GCF_059423125.1). NCBI lineage: Bacteria > Pseudomonadati > Pseudomonadota > Betaproteobacteria > Burkholderiales > Comamonadaceae > Variovorax > Variovorax sp. GW531-E2. Next base: position 123,037 of record NZ_JBWKXQ010000007.1, read on the forward strand.
TCGGCCATCGGGTCGGCGTCGGGTTCGACGGGCGAGACCGACACGTTGGACGAGATGCGGGGAAGGATCTGGTCGCCCGAGATCAGCACCTTCAGGTCGGGGCAGTACAGGCACGCATGCTCGGGCGAGTGGCCGTTGCCGGTGACGACGCGCCAGTCGTGCGCGCCGATGCGCAACACCTCGCCATCGCGCAGGCGCCGGAAGCTGTCGGGCAGCGGGTGGATGTGCTTGCCGAAGTTGCCGAAGCGCGTGCGGTAGGTTTCGATGGCCGCCTCGCCCCAGCCGGCGCGGCGGTAGAAGGCGATGGCTTCGTCGGGCGCTTCGCGGCCGGTGTCGGACACCATCACGCGGCACATGAGGTATTCGGAGCGGGTCATCCACAGCCGCACGCCGAACTTGCGCGTGAGCCAGCCGGCCATGCCGACGTGGTCGGGGTGCATGTGCGTCACGAAGACGCGGGTGAGGCCGCGCGTGTCGGGCGAATTGGCGAACAACTCGCGCCAGACCGCCACGGTTTCCTCGGTGCGCACGCCGGTGTCGACCACGGCCCAGCCGTCGCCGTCGTCCAGCGCCCACAGGTTGATGTGGTCGAGCGAATAGGGCAGCGGCATGCGGATCCAGTGGACCCCATCGGCGACCTCGATCGACTTGCCGCGTGGCGGAAGCTCCGTAAAGGGATAAACGAGCTTGCCCTTGGCCGCTTCCGCCGACTCTTCCAAACCATCCATCGTGTTTCACCTCCAGAGGGATGAATTGTGAACCCGACCGGCATTCGGCCCGGGTCACTTCGAAGACGATGGACGGCCGCGCTTACTTGCGGCGCGGGCGGGCCGCGCCCGGCGCCGAGGTCTGCGACGGGGCGGCGCCGCCGTCCACGCCCAGCCGGCCACCGCCGCCCAGTCCCTGGCCGCGCACCGTCTGCGCCTTGTAGTTGCGCAGCGAACGGACCATCTGGTTGAAGGCGTCCATGAAGGCCGCCGCGATCACCTTGCCCTGTGCGGTGTTGGTGTAGCCGCCGATGCCGCCGGCGCCGCTGCGGCCACCGAGGCCGCCGAAGCCCGCGAAGTCGGTCTTGGAGGCGCTGCCTTCGGCCGCAGCCACCTGCACGCCCGAGCGGTTGTCGATGAGCGTCAGCAGCGCGCTGGCTTCCTTGGTCTGCAGGCTGGCGCCGACAGCTGCGATGGCGCGGCCACGGCCGCCGCCCACGAGGCCGCCGAGCGCGCCGCCGATGCCGCCGGCGTCGTTGTTGCTGAACACGATCTCGGGCGACAGGCCGTAGTCGGAGGCCACCATCTGGCCGCGGCCGAAGTTGCTGCCGCCGCGCATCTCGCCCGATTGCATCAGCGCGCGCTCGCGCGTCATGGCGTTCATGCCGGCCGCGCCGCGCTCCACCACCACGAAGCAGTTCGACTGCTGCACCAGCAGGCGCAGCAGGTTGGCCGTGGGCGGCAGGCGGTATTCACCGGTGAGGATGGTGTACCAGCCGGCATTGACGTTCTCGATCAGCGAGACGGTACCGAGCGGCGAGTCGCAGCGTTCGAGCTGGCTGCTCTCGCCCGAGGTGGCGCCGCCGGCGGCGCTGCCCGTGGCCGTGGTCTTGGCCGCCGGAGCGCCCATCTGCATGTCCATGGTCTGGCAACCGGAGAGCGCGAGCAGGCCTGCGAGTGCGCTGGCGAGAGAGAGTTTGGAAAAAGGCATGTCCCTGTCCATCAAATGAAAACAATGTGGCGTCCGCCCCACCGGCAGGCGCCGCGCCCGCGCGACGATACGGGCCGCCCGATGCGGGGGCCAGTGTCGAAAGTCACAGGGTTAGGAACATTTGTGGCGCTTGTCGGGGCTTGGTTACAGTCCGAACTCCATTCGCAGGAGTTTTCAGATGGCCACAAAGAAGAGGAATATCGTGGGAGAAGCCGCCGTCGAACTGACGACGCAGCAGGTCGCGCAGGCCCTGGCCATTGCCGGAGCGTCGGGCTACAGCGGCAGCGCCGATCCGTCGTTCGTGGGGGCGGTGCTGGTGGCGCTGGCGGTCAACACGAGTTCCGTCAGCGCGACCATCGACAGTGCGAAGAGCAGGGGCCCCGGCGTTGCCGGCGTGCTGCAGCACTGACCGGCCGGTGGGGCGCCGGCCTCCGGCCTGAACCGGCGCACTTTCAGGTCGTGTAGTCGCCGCTGGCTTCCGGCTGGAACAGCACGGCGATCACGCGCGCGCTGTGTTCGCCGCCGCCGGGCGTCTTCCAGCGCGCGACCGCACCGGTCTTCTGGCCGAGCAGGCCGATGCCGACGGGCGAGAACACCGAGATGAAGCCCGTGGTCGGGTTCGCGTCGGCGGGATAGCAGATCACGATCTTCTGCCGCTGTCCGGCGGGCAGGTCTTCGATTTCCACCTGGGTGTACATCGTCACGATGTCCGAGGGCATTTCGCGTGACGGAAGGATGTCGGCCGTGTCGAGCAGATCGACCAGGGCCGGAGGAAGCGGCGTGTCCGCGAATTTGCTGAGACGAACGTAATCGAGTTCGGTGAGCGTGCGCTCCCCGTGAACGGTTGAAAGCATGAAGCACTCCAGATGAACGCAACCCGCCTTTCCAACAGACAGGGTCGCTACCGCGCGGTGTGGTGCCCGGCGGTCAAGGTGTGCGCATCAAGAAGAAGGTAGCGGACCGCCGGGCTCAGGAATGTGCGGACGTGCGTCGGAGGACCGACGTGGCCGCCGCGACGACGGCGCCCACACGACGACCGGCCGCTGCCATGGGCAGGGCTGCGCGCGCAGGGTATCGACGGGGCGAGAGGAGAGCCATGGGGCGTGAGTGTAGGGGATTCTGGCCAGATTGGCCAATTATGGCCCTACGGGCGCAGCGAGGAATTGCCGTGGAATCTCTGGATTCAATCAGTAGAACGCCCGAATTGAAATCAAGAGCCTGTGATTCGAGACGACGTGAATGAGTGATGGGGAAAGCGTGGGCAAGCGCTCATATTTACCGGATTCTTTGCGAGTTCGATATTTTCCTGACCACCGGGATTTCTCTGTAATTCATCGGCGAATAATTTCTTGTGCTGCATCTAATGAGTGATTTCAAATTAATTTTATGGGCTTGAATTCATTGAAAATATTATTTGGTGCATAAGGGTTGCGCCTGAGGTTGCTGTTGTTGCCATTCGATCTCAATTGTTTTGACTTTCCCAGAAGCTTGAAAGCTTCAATTGGAGGGGCTTCAGTTCGAACGAAATGGTGGATGCATTTTGTTTGTTCAATATGTCTCATTTGCGCATCCTCTGTTCTTTTGTTTGATTGCCATAAAAGCCCCGAGACATAAGAATTCAGTACGCAAAAATCTAAGTGGCCGATTGCCTTCAATTGCAAGCAATGCTGGCTATTTGTTTGCAATAAGAGGTTGATTGCAAATTTTGCGACATGAATTTCAAATATTGTTAATTGAGGTTTGAATGACAGCATCTACATGGGACTTGTTCTTGTCGTCGTCGCGAGGCCGCGCAGGGGCGGTCCACCCGCTGATCCGCGCAGGCCTGGCCCTGCTTGCCGCAGGCGCCGCGACCGTCGCGTTCGCGCAACCCACCGCTTCGCTGGAGGCGTCGCGCGCACCTGCCGCGACCCAGGCCGTGACCGTCGTCCTCGCCCAGTCGAAGGTGGTCAAGGGGCCCGACGGCAATGAGCAGTTCCAGGACGCGGCCACCATCAAGCCGGGCGACGTCATCGAATACAAGGCCACCTACACCAACAACACGGGCAAGCCGGTCAAGGGGCTGGTGGCGGATCTGCCGATCCCCGAGGGGCTGGAATACCTGCCGCGCAGCGCGAAGCCAGGCGCCAGCCTCGTGAAAGCCGCCACCAAGACCGCCGTCTTCGAGCCCGAGCCGCTCGTTCGCAAACTGCCCGGCGGCAAGACCGAACCCGTTCCCTACAGCGAGTACCGCATGCTGCGCTGGAGCCTGGGCCAGTTGCCCGCAAACGGCAGCCTCGCCGTGAGCGCGCGCGCCAAGGTCGAAACCGTCGCGCCGCCAACGGCTGTGCCTCCCACGCCCGCCACGCCGCCCCCGCGCGGCAAGTAAAGGCCGCGCCGGCCCTCGCGCGCTGCGCGAGGCGAGGGCGCCCGCCTTTTCCATCGATCTCTTGTTTCCGAGTGCCAGTCGGCAGGTACGCGTTCGCCCGTCGAAACGTATCCGCCAGGTTCTTTCGTGTTCCCGTTCATCGACAACAGAGGAGAAAACTACGTGATTCCCACCCAGCCAACCCAACGCGCCAGCGGCTACAAGCCGTGCGCGCCCTGGGCAGGCGCCGCAGCGTTGACGCTGGGCTTCCTTTTCGGAAGCCCGGCTGCATTTGCCGCGTCGCCGCCCGCCAACACCGTCATCGGCAACCAGGCGTCCGCCAGCTATTCGGACGCCGCCGGGACGACCCAGGTCGCCACCTCCAACCTGGTGCAGACCACCGTTCTCCAGGTGGGCTCGTTCACGCTCGACAGCGTCAACCAGGTCACGACGACCATCATCAACACCAAGTCCGGCGCGGCCGGCGCCACGGTCTATGCGCCTCACGTGCTGACCAACACCGGCAATGGCGTCGACACCTTCGGCCTCACGGTCAAGGCCGATGCGGGCAAGTTCTCGCGTGTCGAGGTCTTTGCCGATGCCGACGGCAACGGGCTGCCCGACAGCACGACGGCGCTCTGCTCGGCGGTCGGCACGGACGTCTGCACGGTGACCCCGGCGCAGAGCGTGCCCGGCAACAACGGTGCGTTCCGATTCGTCGTGGCCTACACGATCCCGGGCTCGGCCACCGGCACCGGCAACTTCGATGCCGCAACGATCACCGCCACCCCGGGCACCCCGGAGCTGTACACCGCGCCGAACACCTCGGCGGCCGACAAGGACGAGGTCAAGCTGGCCACCGATGCGGTGTTCAACGTCACCAAGTCGATTGGCGCTCCGTCGGTCGCGGCACCGGGCAATGGCGTCTGGCCGACTGCACCGACCAGTGGGCCGCGCTCTTCCGCCGCCTGCACGGCCACGAGCTGGACAGCCGGTCTCGCGTCGAACGCGAACTGCCAGTACTCGGTCTACACCCTCACGTTCAACAACACGGGTGGCGCACCGGGCAAGTTCGCGCTGTCCGATGTGTTGCCGGCAGGGTTGACCTACGTCACGGGCTCGGCAGTGTGGAGCGGTGCGTCGGGTACGGCGCTGGGTGACGGTGCAGGCGGCGATCCGTCGGGCATCGACTTCCAGGCGACTGGCAACACGCTGAATGCCGTGGTGGCTTCGCTGAACCCGAACGTGACGCAAACGTTGAGCTTCGTGGTGCTCGTGAACAGCACCGCGGCGGTCGGTACGTCCACCACCACCAACGTGGCCCGCTACAACCCCGCGAACGCGCCGGCCGGCGTGACCGCAGCGTTGATCGGCACCGTCGGTTCGACCTCCAACCCGTCGGCGTACACCGTCCTGGCGCGTTTCGGCATCGTGGTGGGTTCCAACCCGTCCACAGCTGCAACGGCGCTCGACGCGACACCCGGCACGCCCAACCCCACTGGGCAAGACCTGACCACGAGGCAGTTGGCCGTCGCAGGCAGCAGCGTCCGGTTCCCGCAAACCGTGTTCAACACGGGCGGCGCCACCGATGCAGTGAATCTGTCGATCTCCGCCAACACGTTCCCGGCCGGCACGAGCTTCCAGTTCTTCGCTGCCGACACCGGCGCACCGCTGCTGGACACGAACGGTGACGGCGTGCCCGACACCGGCCCGATCCCGGCTGGCGCGAGCTTCAACATCGTGACGCAGGTGCAACTGCCGCCGGCCACCGTGGGCGGCGCCTACGTGGCCACCGTGCTCGGTCGTTCCGTGGGCGACAACACGAAGATCGATGCGACCGAAGACCGCCTCGAGCGCGTGATCGAGACCCTGGTCGACCTGACCAACACGAAGATTGGTACAGGCACCGGCAGCGTCGCCAACGGTGACCTCGGCGCGGGTCCCAGCCCGTTGCCGACGCAGGTCCACGAAACGGGGGCCGGCACCGGCACGGTCTTCACGCTGTGGGTGAAGAACCATGACGTGGTCGACGCGACCTACAACCTTGCCGCCAGCCAGACGACCGGTTTCCCGGGCGCGCTGCCAGCAGGCTGGACGGTCAAGTTCGTGGCGTTTGGCGGCACCTGTGCATCGCCGGCCATCTCAAACCTCGCGGTCATCGCCGGGGGACAGCAGGCGGTCGAAGCGTGCGTCACGCCACCGTCCTCGCAAGCTGCCGTCACTGCAGTGAAGATCTACTTCAAGGTGCAATCCACTGCGGTGGCTTCGACCGGCGGCATCGCGTCTGACGTCAAGACCGACGCCGTGACGGTGACCTCGACGGCGCTGCAACTGGGCGCCTCGCTCACGCCGAACAACAACGGCCAGGTCGCGCCCGGCGGCACCGTGGTGTATGCCCACACGCTGACCAACATCGGCGCCCAGAGCTGCGGCGCGTACACGCTGACAGCCACGGTGCCTGCGGCAGATGCGGCGCAAGGCTGGACCACCACGGTCTACCTCGACGTCAACGGCGACGGCCAGATCGACGCCGGCGACACGCCGGTGAACGGTCCGCTGGCAAGCCTGCCGGCCGGTGCAGCGCAGAAGCTGCTGGTGCGCGTGTTCGCGCCGGGCGGCGTGAGCGCGGGTGTCAGCAACACCACGACGGTGACGGCCACCTTCACCGACCCGGCCCCCAACTGCGGTACCCCTTCGGCCACTGACATCACGGCCGTGATCACCGGTCAGATCCGCGTCCTCAAGACGCAGGCGGCCGATGCGACCTGTGACGGCGTGGCGGACACCGCGTTCGCGGCAACGTCGCTGCAGTTGAAGCCGGGCCAGTGCATCGTCTACCAGGTCGTTGCCACCAACGAAGGCATCGTGCCGGTGACCAACATCGCCATCAACGACGCACTGCCGGCGTACACCGTCCTGAGCGCGAAGCAGCCTGCATTGCAGTGCGAAGCCCCGGGCATTGGCGGTACGGCGCCGGCCTTCGCATCGACCGCCACCGCGGTGAGCTGCGGCAGCGCGGCCAACACCGTGGCCCCAGGTGGAAAGGTCACGCTGACCTTCGCCGTGCAGATCAACCCCTGACCTGACATCGGCGCCGCCGACGGTTCCGCAAGGGCCGTCGGCTGTTTCCCGCGAGGCCCGGGTTTGCCCCGGTGCCTCGCCTGTTTCCCCTGCCGCTTTCGCGCACATCGCTGCATGCAAGCCGTGCCTTGCCGGCCTTCGAGGCGGCAGAGGAAAGAGTTCTTCGACTGTTTGACGTGTCTCCCGCAGCGGGAGGTGCGAGGGAAGGTTCACCGCGTGCCATTTCTTCTTTCTTCTTCGCGTGCCGGCATGCCTCGCTGGTGGGGCTGCGGGGCGTTCGCGCGCAGCGCGATGGCGGCCTTTGGCCTCGCACTCGCCATGCTCTTCGCACCGATCGCGCAGGCGGCGCCCGCGCCCGGCGGCGTCGTGATCCGCAGCATCGCGACGGGCACTTACGTCCCGGCCGGCCTCGACCGCAGCGAGACGGCCATCTCCAATGCCGTGACCGCCAGCGTGCTGCCCGTGGAGGCGCTGTCGCTCACGCAGGACCAGCGCGTGAACCGCCCGCCCGGCACCGTCGTCACGCTGAGCCACCTTCTCACCAACACCGGCAACGTGGCTTCGCGCTACACCCTGGGGCTCGTCAACGACGGCGCGGGGTGCCCGGCCGACGGGCTCGACCTGTCGGCGTTGCGCGTGGCGCGCGACGGCAACCACAACGGCGTCGTCGACGCCTCCGATCTCGTGCTGCTGCCCGGTGCGGCCGGCACGCTCGCGCTGGAGCCGGGCCAGACGGCCGAACTGCTGGTGCAGGGCACCATTCCCGCCGCGGCCAGCGGCAGCGCCTGCGTGGTGCTGAGCGCGACCACCGCCCTGCAGGGCGCGAGCGCGAGCAATCGCGACACGGTCGACGTGGGCAGCGTCGCCGTGCTCGCGCTGGTCAAGTCGGCCAGCCATGCGGGTGCCGTCGTGCCCGGCAGCACGCGCATCGACTTCAGCATCTCGGGCACCAACACCGGCGCGCGCGACGCGCAGCCCGGCGGCGCGGCCGCGCCCACCGGCACGCAGGTGCTGGTCAACGGCAGCCCGCGCAGCCTGCTGCTGCTGCGCGACCTCGTGCCCACCGGCACGCGCTACCTGCCTGGCAGCCTGCAGAGCACGGCAGCCGGCGCGGTGCGTCTGTTCCGCATGCCCGGTGACGCCGACTTCAGTTACCGCACCGCCGAAGACGGCGCGGCGATCGAAGTGGCCATCGGCGTGCCCACAGCCCTCGCGCGCAATGCCTCCATCGCCATGCAGTTCGCGGTGCAGGTCAAGGCCGATCACACCGGCGATATCCGCAACACCGCGCACAGCCAGTACAACGACGGCGTCGCGCCCGCCGCCTCGCCGTCGAACACGGTGGTGATCGCGATGGCGCCGCCGCAAGGCCAGGGCCGCATCGGCGTCGCCAAGGCCGCCTCCACGCCGCGCATGCACCGCGGCGCGGACGGACAACCCGACGGCACGGCCACCGTCACCTTCGACGTCCACGTGCGCAACTACGGCACGACCGCGCTGCACGGCGTGCAGTTGGCCGACGTGCTCGAAGGGCAGGGCGCCGCGCAGTTCGGCACCCGCACGACCGCCGCGGTGCCGGGCGCGCGCCAGTACACAGTGGTGCCCGGAACCCTGGCCATCGTCGGCAGTCCGGGCAACGGCGTGGCGGGCACGGTGGCGGCAGTCAACGCCGCGTTCAACGGCACGGCCTCCGCGCAGGAGCTGCTCGCGCCCGGTGCGGTGCTGCCTGTGGGCGGCCAGTTCACGGTGCGTTTCGACGTGCGCTTCCACGTGTCGGGTCGCGCGGGCACGCTGCTCAACACCGTGCGCGCGCAGGCCGCGCTCGCAGCCGGTGGCCCGCCCACCGTCTTCGACGACTCCGTCAACGGCAGCAACCCCGATGCCGACGGCGACGGCAACCCCGGCAACGACACCTCGCCCACGCCGGTGCAGCTGCAGCAGCCGGTGCTCTCGCTCGTGAAGAGCGTCTCGCAGCCGCGCCGCATGGCAGAGGGCGTCTACGAACTCGACTACCGCTTCAAGGTCGGCAACACCGGCGCGGCCCCGGCCCCGAACGTGCGCGTGATCGACAACCTCGATTGCACCTTCGACATGGACAAGCCCGACGGCCTCGTCGCCGCCTGGGAACTCGTCGGCGCGCCCAAGGTGCGCCACGGCGTGCTGCAGATCGCATCCGGCTTCACCGGCCGCGCCGCCTGCGACCGCGAGGCTGCCGCCAGCGCCGACCCCTTCCGGCTACCGATGCAGGCCGCACTCGGCCTCACCGACGGCAGCCGCGCGTTGGCACCCGGCCAGAGCGAAGACATCGAATTCACCGTGCGCATCACCCGCAAGCCTTCGAGCAACGGCGCCCGCGTGCCGTTCACCAACAAGGCCTGGGCGGCCGCCTTCGAGCAGAACACCGCCCCTGCGTCGTCGGCCGCGCTCGTCACCGCGAGCGCCAGCAGCGCGTCCTCGATGCTGGCCGACCCGCAGGGCGTGGTCTACAACGCCGTCACCCGCCAACCGGTGGCCGGTGCCGTCGTCACCTTCACCCGCCAGTCGTGCAGCGACGGCGCTGCCCGGCCGATGTCCCTGGCCGAGGTGTTCGGCGGCGACAGCGGCGTCTACCGCGCCAACGCCGATGGCAGCCTGTCCATGACCACCGGCGCCGACGGCGGCTACCAGTTCTATTTCCTGTCGCCGCCGGTCACCGGCAGCTGCACCTATGCGCTGGGCGTGGCGCCGCCCGCGGGCAGTGCCTACGCGGCGCCTTCGCAGCTCATCCCCGTCACGTCCGGCACCTTCGAGCGCTGCGGCGCCATCGTCCCGAACGCTGCGTCGCCGCAGAGGGCCGAGCCCACCACGCATCACTTCTCGCTCAAGGCCGGGTTCGAGCCCTCGGGCGCTGCTTGCGACGTGATGCACAACCACATCCCGCTCGATCCGGGCAACGTGCTCGGCCTCGTGCTGCGCAAGGAAGGCAGCAAGCGCCAGGTCGAGTTCGGCGATTTCCTCGACTACGCGCTGGTCGTCACCAACAAGACCGGCTTTCCCGTCACCGGCCTGAGCCTCTCCGACCAGTTGCCGCCGGGCTTCGCCTACGTGGCCGGCAGCGCGCGGCTCAACGGTGCGGCCACGGCCGATCCCGTGGGCGGGGCCGGTCCACGGCTGGTCTTCAACCAGCCCGGCCTCGCGCTTGGCATCGACCAGTCCGCCGCGGTGCGCTACCGCGTGCGCGTCGGTGTCGGCGCACCGACGAACGGCGATGCCGTCAACCGTGCCCGCGCCAGCTCCGGCCCCATGCAGTCGAATCTCGCCCAATGGACCGTGCGCGTGACCGGTGGCGTGTTCTCCGACGATGCCTTCCTCTTCGGCAAGGTCTACATGGACTGCCGGCGCGATGGCCGCCAGCAGGGCGTCGACGAAATCGGCGTGCCCGGCGTGCGCCTGTATATGGAAGACGGCACGCATGTCATCACCGACGTCGAAGGCAAGTGGAGCCTGTACGGCCTCAAGCCGGTCACCCACGTGCTGCGGCTCGATGCCACCACGCTGCCCGCCGGCGCGCGGCTCGAAGCGCTCGACAACCGCAATGCCGGGCGCCCCGACAGCCGCTTCGTCGATCTCAAGAAGGGCGAATTCCACAAGGCCAACTTCGTGGTCGCCAACTGCGACGCACCGGCGGTGATGAGCGCCGTCATCGCGCGGCGTGAGGCCATCGCCGCCGTGCCCGACACCGAGGCCGAAGCCCAGGTGCGCATGCGCCTGGACCCCGAAGGCCGGATCGTCCCCGTGGGCGACCGGCGTGCGCTGCCTGCCAGCGGCGAGGTGCGCGCGGGCGGCAGCACCGGCACCGGCACCACGCAGGCCAGCTCGGCGCCGCTGATCGCAATGCCCACTGCACCGGCGTCGCCCAGCAGCTTCATCGGCGGCGCGTCGGGCAGCCAGGGCAGCACGCTCGGCGCGGCGACCGGCGGCGGCGCGGCGGATGGCGCATCCCCTGTGGGCAGCCTTTTCTCCGGCATGCGCGTGTCCCGCGGCATGGCGCAGCCGACCGCCGCGGTGGCGCCGCCGCAAGCCGTCCCCAGCCCCATCGGCCTCGAAGCCTTGCTGCCCCGCATCGAAAGCAACGCCCTCGGCTTCATCGACCTGCGCGACGGCGACACCTTGCCCTCGACCTCGCTCAACGTGCGCGTCAAGGGCGAAGCTGGCCTGGCGCTGCGCCTGAGCGTCAACGGCCAGGGTGTCGAGGAGCGCCGCGTCGGCAAGAAGACCGAGCAGGCCAGCCGCCGGATCGGCGCCTGGGAATACATCGGCATCGTGCTGCGGCCCGGCGTCAACCGCCTCGTGCTCGAAGCCGTCGATCCGTTCGGCAACGTGCGCGGCGCCGCGCAGCAGATCAGCGTCACCGCGCCCGACAAGCTCGGCGCCATCCACATCGACGTGCCCGCCTCGGCGCAGGCGGACCTGCGCACGCCCGTCGTCGTGAAGGTGCGCCTGACCGACGCGGCCGGCGTGCCCGTGACCGCACGCACGCAGCTCACGCTCGAGACCGACCGCGGCCGCTGGCTCGACGAAGACTTGAACCCCGCCGAACCCGGCACCCAGGTCTTCATGGACGGTGGCATGGCCGACTTCCGCCTGCTGCCGCCCGGCGAACCCGGCGATGCCCGCCTGCGCGTGACGGCCGCGAGCTTCACGGCCGAGGCGCGCCTGACGCTGCTGCCCGAGCTGCGCCCGATGATCGGCGTGGGCATCGTCGAAGGCGTGCTCGACTTCACCAAGCGCGGCCAGGTGCCGCTGGGCGCGATGCCCGCGGGCGCGGCCTTCGAGGCCGAGCTGTCCGGCCTGGCCGACGAGGGCAACGACAAGCGCCGCGCGGCCGCGCGCGCTGCGTTCTTCTTCAAGGGCGCCGTCAAGGGCGACTACCTGCTCACCGCCGCCTACGATTCCGACAAGACGCGCAAGGACCGCCTGTTCCGCGACATCCGCCCCGACGAGTTCTACCCCGTGTACGGCGACTCGTCCGCCAAGGGCTTCGACGCCCAGAGCACGCAGAAGCTCTACGTGCGCATCGACAAGAACCGCTCCTACCTGCTGTACGGCGACTTCACCACCGCCAGCAGCACCGAGGTGCGCAGCCTGAGCCAGGTCAGCCGTTCGCTCACCGGCCTCAAGCACGTCTACGACGACGGCGAGGTGCGCACCACCACGTTTGCCTCGCGCACCGCGCAGACCCAGCAGGTGGAAGAGTTTCGCGCGGTCGGCACCTCGGGCCCGTACTACCTGGGCGCCAGGGGCGGCGAGTTCGTCGAGAACAGCGAGCAGGTCGAGATCGTCGTGCGCGACCGCAACCAGCCCGACCTCGTGCTGCAGCGTTCGACCGTGACGCGCTTCGTCGACTACACCGTCGAGCCGCTCACGCGCCGCCTGCTGTTCACGCGCGCCATCGCGTCGGTCGATGCGAACCTCAACCCGCAGTCGATCCGCGTGACCTACGAGGTCGACGCGGGTGGCCCCAAGTTCACCGTGGCCGGTGCCGACGTGCAGCTCAAGGTGGCCAAGAACCTGCAGGTCGGCGTGGTCGCGGCCATCGACGAGAACCCCGAGAACCGCCGCAAGCTCGGTGCCGTCACCGCCCTGGCCCGCCTGGGTGAGCACACCACCGTCGCCGGCGAATGGGTGCAGACCGACTCCGACCGCAACGGCAAGGGCAGCGGCGCCCGCGTCGAGTTGCGCCACCAGGGCGAAGACCTGGCCGTGGCCGCGCTCGCGAGCAAGACCAGCACCGGCTTCGACAACCCCGGCGCGAGCTTCTCCGCCGGGCGCACCGAAGCCTCGGCGCGCGCCGAGTACCGGCTCGACGCCGCCACCGCGCTGCGCGGCGAACTGCTCTACGGCCAGGACGCCCTGCGCGAAGGCACCCGCCGCGGCATCACTGCCAGCGTGCAGAGAAAGTTCGGCGAGCAACTGGTGGGCGAGTTCGGCCTGCGCCACGGCCACAACGGCACCGGCCTGGGCAGCGGCTCGGGCTTCGACTACGGCCAGGTCTCCACCTACAGCGGCAACCTCGGCAGCGGCGTGGCCGCCAACAACGTCACCGCGCTCGGTGCGGCGGCCAACGCCGGCACCCAGGCCAACGCCAACGACGAAGACCTGACCACCGTGCGCGCCCGCCTGTCGGCGCAGGTGCCGGGCCTGCCGCAGGCCCACGTCTTCGTCGAGGGCGAGCAGGACCTCCGCAAGTCCGACCGCCACGTGCTCGCCGTGGGCGGCAACTACGCCGTCACCGACAAGACGCGCCTGTACGGCCGCTACGAACTGGTCTCCAGCCTCTACGGGCCGTACGAGCTGAACGCGGGGCAGTCGAACAACGTGGGCATCCTCGGCATCGAGAGCGCCTACATGGAGGGCGGGCGCGTGTACAGCGAGTACCGCCTGGCCGACAGCCTCGACGGGCGCGCCGCACAGGCCGCCACGGGCGTGCGCAACACCTTCAGGGTCGACGACCACTGGCGCCTGACCGGCGGCGTCGAGCACACGCGCCAGATCGGCGGGGTGCGCAACAGCGGCAACAACGGCACCGGCCACGCCAGCGGCCTGACGGGCGACTCCACCGCCATCACCGGCGGCGTGGAATACACCGACGCACGCATCAAGGCCAGCGGCATCCTCGAAGGCCGCCACGGCGACGACGCCGACACGCGCCTGTTCAGCGCGGGCTTCGGCTTCAAGATCGATGCGTCATGGAGCCTGCTGGCGCGCAGCGTGATGAGCGCCAGCGAAGGGCAGGGCGCCAACGCCGGCAACGCGCACCACCTGGCGCGCCACCAGATCGGCCTGGCCTACCGTCCGGTGGACACCGACAGCTGGAACGCGCTCATGCGCTACGAGCGCCGTTCCGAGCGCGTCACCGGCACCGGCAGTTCGACCGGCGCACTCGACGGCGCGAGCGTCTTCGGCGCGGGCAACGGCAGCGCAGCGCTGCCCGGGCGCACCAGCGCCGACATCGTCTCGGCCCACCTCAACTACAACCCGCGCCCCGGCACCGTCATCAACGGGCGCTACGCCGCCAAGTGGTCGCGCGCCGACGACGGCCTGCTGCGCAGCACCTACTGGGCGCACCTGCTGCAGGCGCGCTACACGCAAGACCTCAACGACAGCTGGGACCTCGGCGTGCAGGCCGGCCTGCTGCGTGGCAAGGGCGGCGGCCTGCAGAAGACCTTGGGCATCGAAGTCGGCTACCAGGTCATGAAGGACCTGTGGGTGTCGGCGGGCTACAACTTCGTGGGCCTGAAAGACCGCGACCTGGCGGCCAACGACTACACGAGCAAGGGCGCGTACATCCGGCTGCGTTTCAAGTTCGACGAGACGGCGCTGGGTGCCGCGTCGGCGGGCGCGGCAGCCCCCGTGAAAGACGACCGGACCGATCGATGAAGTCGCGGAGGAATGGCCAATGAAAATGCAAAAAACTGATTCGATGCGCTGCGCGACGGCGCTTCGCTGCCTACCCGTGCGGACGCGTGCGATGGCGCTTGCGAGAGGCGTGGCGCACTTCTTTCATGCCTTGCGCGGCGTCGCCTTTCTGGCACTGACCTCGCTCCTGATCGGCACGCAGGCCACGGCTGCGGAGCTATGTATATGGAAGAGCGGGACCTACGGGGAAGTCGCTGTCACCACGGAGGGCGCATGCGGGGTGGAGAACAAGTACACATGGGGTACTTATCTCTGGCTTGGGAAGCCCAACGTGCGGGAGGCATGCACGTTCAATTTTTCTGTGCCGGTGAAGAACCTGAGCGTTCGAACTTACGTGCTCAACTGCGACCCAGCAGATGGGTGCGAGAAGATGGTGGTGTCCGTCAACGGAAATCACTATCCGTTCACTGTGGCGGAGGTCAAGACGCCTGCCCCCGATCCCGATCCAATGCCCGCAGAGTGGAGGGCCCTTGCGCCGGTAAAAATCGATGCAGATGGCAATCTTGAGGGGGCGAAATCCAATTATGGGGCCTCTGCATGGGCCTTTGTTTCGAGAACATCCGTGTCTTCCGTCACGCTCTCGAACGAGCCAATCCATGGTCAGCCGAATGGGTCGGACAACAGGGTGTGCTTCTTCGTGCCAGACCTCCCAGACCCCCGGTTGGCGCTCAAGAAGGAAGCCAGCGCGGCCCCATGGATCGTGGCCCAGCCTGCCAGCTACACACTCACGCTGACGAACACGACTGGCGCCGCGACCACTGCCGATACGGTGGTGACCGACAGAGTGCCGCCTTCGCTGACCATCGGCGACCTTCCCCCGGGGTGCAGCCGAGTGGGCCAGAACGTCAGTTGCCTGGTGCCCCCAGGGTTCACATCGTCCGCGTCCTTCGTCATTCCGGTGACGCCCCTGCCTTCGGCCGTGCCCGGCGTGACCAACACGGCCACGGCATCGGGGGGGGGAGACGCCACTTGCAACGGCACGGGGGCGTGCACGAGCACGGTGACCACGCCGGTGGCCCTTCCGCCTCTGCCCGTCATCACCTCGACCAAGACGGTCAGCGCCAGCCCGCTGGTGGTGGGGGCGCCCGACCAGTTCTACTCCCTGTTCATCACCGTGGCCAACGGGACGACCACGGCGCCCATTGGGCTGACGGACTTCTTGCCCGCGGGCATGAACCTGCGTGGCGGGCCGACGCTGATTCCGGGAACGACCACCGGCACGCTGGTCGGGTGCCCGACGATCGGCGGCGGCGTCTTCTGCAACGTGGCGGCCGGTGTTGCACCGGGCACCTTCGAAATCAGGATTCCCGTCAGCGTCAGCACACCGGCCGCGGGCCTGAACAAGGGCACCAACATGGCGAACCTGAGCGGTGGGGGAGACTTGGCATGCACGACGGCGGTCAACGAGGCCTGCGACTCGACCACGCCGCCCACATCGGTCGACATGATGCAACTGAAGCTCCAGAAGACGGTCAGCGTCGCCAAGTTCTTCGTGGGCGTGCCGGCCAGCTACACCCTGAAGCTCAGCAGCAACGGCAGCCCGACCACGGCGCCGGCCGAGATCACCGACGCCATTTCATCGTCCCTGCGCATCGGCACGCTGCCCGCGGGCTGCACGGCCGTCCAGCAGAACGTGACCTGCACGGTGCCCCCCGGCCTGATGACCTCCCATTCGTTCGTGATTCCCGTGACGCCGCTGCCGTCTGCCGTGACCGTGGGGGCCCCGTTGTCGTACATCGTCAATGTCGCGATGGCCTCCAAGGGCGGGGATCCGTATTGCGCCGGAATCGGCGTGTGCCGGAGCACGACGAATACGCCCGTGGCCTTTCCGCTGGCCATCACCTCGACGAAGACCGTGAGTGCGAATCCGTTGATCGTCGGCGCGGCGGGCCAGTTCTACACGGTCGCCGTGAAGGTGGAGCATGAACCGACCACGGCGCCGCTGTTCGTGGAAGACATGCTGCCCACCGGCATCACGCTGGCCGGGCCGCCCGTGCTGATCGCCAGGACCACCACCGGCGTCCTGAGCGGCTGCCCTGCGGCCGGCTCGCTGATTTCCAATTGCAGCGTGGCCGCCGGTGTGGCGCCGGGCACCTTCGACATCCGCATTCCCGTCGAGGTCGACAAGACGGCCGTGGGCGCGCAGTCCGGCACGAACACGGTGAACCTGAGCGGCGGCGGCGATGCGCTCTGCACCACGCTGGTGACCGATCCCTGCGATGCCACGACGCCGTCCATCGGGGTCCGGCTGGGTGACCCGAAGGTCCGCATCCTCAAGGCTGCGTACGTCGGTTCGGGCACCCACCGCTTTCGCTTTGCGCTGTCGGGCCTCAGCGTGAGCAGCGACACCATCACGCTCACCGTGCCGGGGGAGGAGTTTGGCGCGCAGACCATCACCGGCAGGGTCGGCGTCCCGGTCACCATCACCGAGACGTCGCCCGCCGGCTGGCCCGTGAACCCGGTGAGCGCCAGCTGCTACGACGTGAAGGACGCCATTGCGCCGTCGCCCATCCCCGGGGTGTCCGCTTCGAGGCGGGCGGCAGCGGCTGCAGCGGCGTCGCTGCCGCCGGTGGTGCTGGCCGGCAACGTGCTGACGATTCCCGCCGAATGGATGGTGGGCGGCGCGGACATCGTATGCACCTTCGTCAACAGCGACGCCTACGCCATCACCGGCCGCGTCTTCAACGACAACGGCAGCGGTGCGGGCGTGCCGAACGACGGCGTGGTTAACGGCGGCGAAGCGGGGCTCGTGGGTGTGCGGATGCGGCTCACCAACTGTGCGGCGGGGGTGTGGTCCACGGCGGTGACCGACGGCTCGGGCCACTACCGCCTGGAGGTGCCGTCGCAGCCTTTGTCCCCGTCCGATGGCGATCCGATGTGCGTGGAAGAGGTGACGCCGGCGGGTCATCTGTCCACGGGGGCGTCGGTCGGCGCCACGCCGCTGCCTTCCGGCGCGGGCGTGGCCGTGGGCGGGCGGACCTACACCTACACGCGCACCGCCGCGGGGGCGCCGGATCACATCGGCTTTGCATGGAACGAAGCCCGGGCCGGCGAGCTGAACTTCGGCGACGTGGCCCTCAATCGCTTCGGCGCCGACAGCGCCCGCACCGGCTCGCCCGGCAGCAGCGTGAGCCACGCGCACACCTTCGTGGCGCAGACCGGCGGGACGGTGAGCTTCGGCGTGGCAGGCGCGGTGGCCACGCCGCCGATCGATGGCTGGAGCGCCAGGATCTTCGACGACCCGGGCTGCACCGGCGCCTTGCAGGCCGGCGCCGCGGTGCTCTATCCGCCGGCGGTGCCCAGGCCTGTGACGACAGGGCAGAACCTGTGCGTGGTGGTGCAGGAGTTCATTCCGGCCAGCGCGCTCGCCGGCTACAACGACAAGCGTTCGGTGCAGGCGAGCTTCGTGTTCACGAACGCATCACCCGCGTTGAGCGCGAGCTACCTCGTGCTCGACACCACGACCGTGTCGAGCACGGCGCTGGAGCTCAAGAAGGAAGTGCGCAACCTGACGAAGAACGGCGACTTCGGACTCAACAACGAAGCCAAGTCGGGTGAGACGCTCGAGTACCGCATCACCTACACCAACAACGGCGCGACGCCGATCAGCGGCCTGACGGTGAGCGACGTCACGCCGGTCTACACCAGCTTCGTCGCCTCGCAGGAAGGCGCTACCCCGGCGACGCTGACCGCATGCACGAAGCGCACGCCGGCCAATGCATTGCCTGCGCCGGCCGTGGCATGCGCGGCCGCACAAGCGCCGGGCGGAACGGGGCCATTGGACTGGAAGTTCACCGGGCAACTCGCGCCCGGCGGCACGGGCAGCGTGCGGTTCAGGGTGACGGTGAACTGAGGGCTTGCGCGTCAGCAGGCGCGCAAGCTGCTGCTGCTATCAGCAGCGTCCCTTTTTTGCCTGGCCGGGCGGGCAGTGGCCGCCGCCGCGGTGATCGTCGTCATGGTCGTAGCGGTCGTGGTCGCGGTCATGGCGGCGGTGGTGGCGGTCTTCGCGGCGTTCTTCACGACGCTCGGCGCGGCGCCAGTCGCCTTCGCGCCAGCGCCAGCCGCCGTCGGCGCGCACCCAGCCGCCCGGGGCGTAGGCGTAGTCGGGGCGGGCCGCGACGTAGTAGCCGGGGCGCCATGCGTAGGCGCGGTCGTTCCACTGCCAATGGCCGGGCACCCAGACCTGGCCGCTGCGCGGCCGTGGCGCGGGTTCATAGCGTGGTGCAGGCGGCGCGACCTGGATCAGGCCGGGCACGTTGATGTTGACGGACACCTGCGCCACGGCGGGCAAGGTGGCGGCGGCCACGGCGGCGGCCAGAAGAATTCTTGTGAGTTTCATCGTGATGCCCTTGATGGTTGTTATTTGTGAATGACTGAGCCCAAACAACGCCTGAGCGGCGTGTCGCGTGCACGGGTTTGCCCGGGGCAGGGCAGCGCAAGCCGTTAACAAAGAGGGAGTTTTGCACGCAGGGCGGGGCCTGCGTGTCGGACAGGCCCGCGAGCGGGCAGGCGGCGGCCGATGTGTGGCGCCAAAGCAAAAGGGGCCGCAAAGCGAAAAGGCCCGTTACCTTGTGAGTAACGGGCCTTCAGCAAATGGTGGCTCCTCGACCTGGGCTCGAACCAGGGACCTACGGATTAACAGTCCGGCGCTCTACCAACTGAGCTATCGAGGAACAAGCCTTAGATTATAGCGTGATTTTTGGGGCTTCCAAAACAACGCGGCGCCCGCGCAACGAATTCGTGGCAACGAAGCCGCGATGACGAAGACGAAGCGCCCCGCTCATGTCGTCACATCGCGATGCTCACGCCCAGGCGCAGCGTGCGCGGCGCGCCGGGGAACAGGTAGACGTGGCTGAACTGGTAGGGCGATTCCTTCCAGTAGCGGCGATCGAACAGGTTGTCGACAGCCAGCGTCCAGCTCGTGGCCATGCCGGCCAGCTTGGTGTCGTAGCGCAGCACCGCATCCAGGCGCGTCCACGACGGCAGACGGATCGAGCCGTCGGGCAGCACGTTGCGGCGACCTTCGTACGACAGCTGTCCCGCGAGTTCGAGGCCCGGCACCGACGCGAAGCGGTACGCGGCCTGCGCGCGCAGCACCTGCTTGGGCACGTTGGTGGGCGCCTGTCCGTTGAGTTCGGGCGCGGTCGTGCTGCCGCGCCGCTTGGCGTCGATGAGCGCGAAGCTGCCGCCCAGGCGCCAGGGGCCGCCGGCCCATTGCGCGCCGGCTTCGAGGCCGCGATGCACCGCGCGGCCGTCGTTGCGCACCGTGCAGGACGCGCCGCACAGGTCGAGGTTGGTCATCGGGCGCGAGATGTTGAACCACGCGACCTGCCAGTTGAACGCCGCGTCGCCGCCCTTCAGGCCCAGTTCCCACTGGCGCGATTGCAGCGCGGGCAGCGCCTCGCCCGCGTTCGCGTACTGCGAACTCTTGTTCGGCACGACCTGCGACTCGACGCCCTTGCCCCAGCTCGCATAGGCGAGCAGTCCGGGCTGGATCGTGTAGCTGGCCGCGATCCACGGCGTGGTGATGCTGTCGCTGTAGCCGGTGGGGCGCGAGCCGTCGGTGCGGATGCTGTCGCGCGACAGCCGCGTGTGCCGCGCGCCGATCCAGGTCGTGAAGCGGTCGTTCCAGCGGATCGCGTCCTGCACCGACAGCTCGGTTGAGCGCTCGTTGCGGTTGGTGTTCGCGTCGGTCAGGCGCGGGTCGGCCGGCGTCATCGCGGTGGCCCAGATGTTGCCGGTGCCGACGTAGTTATAGGCCTGGTCCTGGAAGCGGTTGCGTACGCGACTTTGCAGCAGGCCGAAGCCCAGCTCGTGGCGCACGCTGCCCGTCATCACGTTGCCCTTGAGGTTGAGGCTGCCCGCGGTTTGCGTGCGGCGCTCGTTCTCGCTGCGGAAGTCGTACACGTCGAAGGTGCCGTCGGAACAATAGCGGTCGTAGTTGCCTTCGGCGCCGCAACCGAAGGCGTAGGCCAGCCGGTCGTCGGTCTTCAGGCGCTGCTGGCCGATCTGCGCGCTCCAGCGCCAGTCGGCATTCAGCGCCTGGCTGAAGCGCACCGTGCCGGTCAGCGCCTTGAACACCGAGGGCTGCGACCACGGCTGGTTGTTGAGGTTGACGCGCGGATCGACCGGCCGGGGCAGCGTGTTGCCCAGCAGGCTGTAGCCGTTCTGGCTCGGCTGCTGCTTGTGGCTTTGCTCCACCTCGAACTCGAGCACCGAGTCGCGTGTGATGCGCCAGTCGGCCGCGAGCGAGAAGAGGCGGCGGCTGCCGTCCAGGTTGTGCGTGAGCGGTTTGAGCTTTTCGCCGGCCACGTTGAGCCGGTAGCCGAACTGACGGTTCTCGCCGAAGCGCCCACCCAAGTCGAGCGCGCTGAGCACGCTGCCGCGGCTCGTGGTTTCGAGGCGGATGGTGCGCAGGTCCTGCTCGGTCGGGCGCTTGACCACGTAGTTGACGAGCCCGCCCGGCGCGCTGGTGCCGGCCTGGATGCCGCTGGTGCCGCGCAGGATCTCGATGCGCTCCTTGTTATCGAGCGGGATCGCCGTCTCGGCGCTGATCGGCAGGCCTTCGCGCCGGTAGTTGAAGCGGTTGTCGAGCACGAAGCCGCGCACCGTGAGGTAGTCCCAGTAGCCGGCGGAGTTGTAGGCGTCAGTGACCGAGGCGTCGAACTGCGTCAGGTCGGCGAGGCGGCGTGCGCCGCTGCTGCGCAGTTGCTGGCTGTCGATGATGGTGGCCGACAGCGGCAGCTCGCGCAGCGGCACATCGCCGAAGCCGCTGATCTCGGCCTGCGGCGCGGCGGCGCCGTCGTTCACGGTGACCTCGGGCAAGGCCTGCGACTGCGATTGCGCATGCGTGCCGCAGGCGCCGAAAGTGAGGAGGGCGGCGGCAAGCGCGCGCGAGAGCGGGGAGTGCGAGAAAAGTCGAGCGTTCATTCTGTGCGTTCAGGGGAACCGGGGGCGGCGTGCATTGCCGTCATCCATTGCGCGGCCGTGGCCTCGGGGTCGTCGGCGGCGACCAGCGCGCGCACCACGGCGACCGAGCCGACGCCGGTGGCGAGCACCTCGGGCAACCGCACGGCATCGACGCCGCCGATGCCCACCTGCGGGTAGCCGCGCAGCAGGCGCGCGTAGGCCGCGAGCCGCGCCACGCCCTGCGGCGCGGTCGCCATCTTCTTGAGCGTGGTCGGGTAGATGGCGCCCATCGCGATGTAGCTCGGGCTCACCGCGTCGGCACGCACCATCTCGGCATAGCCATGGGTGCTCACGCCGAGCCGCAGGCCCGAGGCGCGCAGCTGATGCAGTTCATCGGGCGACAGCGCGTCGAGGTCTTCCTGCCCGAGGTGGATGCCGTAGGCGCCGGCTGCGATGGCGACCTGCCAGTGGTCGTTGATGAAGAGCAGCGCACCCGTGCCGCGCACCGCATCGACGGCGGCCTGCACTTCGCGCGCGACGGCCTCGGCGTCGTCCGACTTGAAGCGCAGCTGCACCGTCGGCACGCCGGCGCGCGCCATGCGGCCGACCCATGCCGCATCGGGCAGCACGGCGTAGAGGCCGAGCCGTTCGGGGCAGGGCGGAAAGGCGTCGGCGCGCGCGGTCGGCGGAAACGGGCCCATGCCGAAATCGACCGGCGCATCGGGCCATGCCGACGCGTCGAACTGGCTGAGCCGTTCGGTCTGCGCGCGCCACGCATGGGCGAGGCATTCGGCGTCGATCTCGATGAAGCCGAGCGCGGTGCAGGCCTGTTTGGCGCCCCGATAGATGGCGTCGTCGGAGGTAAAGCGCGGCGCGCCGCTCACGGCCGTGGCCGTGGCGGCGCCGAAGCGCAGGCCGTGGGCCGCGACGATGGCTTGCGCCACGGCGCGGGCGTTGGTGGTGTCGATGGGGTTCATGGTGCGTGGTGCCAGAAGGGTGTGCCGAGCACGGGCGTGCTGGGTTGCGCGGCGTCCTGTGCGGCCATCGCGCCGGCGCGGTAGGCGGCGCGGCCGGCCTGCACCGCATCGGCGAACGCGCCGGCCATGGTGACTGGCTCCTGTGCGAGCGCGACGGCGGTGTTGAGCAGCACGCCGTCGTAGCCCCACTCCATCACCTGGCACGCATGCGAGGGCAGGCCGAGGCCCGCGTCGACCAGCATCGGCACCTGCAGCCTTTCGCGCAGCAGGCGCAGCGCATACGGGTTGACCGGCCCGCGCCCCGTGCCGATGGGCGCTGCCCAGGGCATCACGGCCTGGCAGCCGACATCGACGAGGCGCTGGCACAGCACCAGGTCTTCGGTGCAGTACGGCAGCACGTGGAAGCCGTCGCGGATCAGCTGCGACGCCGCATCGACGAGGTTCAGCGTGTCGGGCTGCAGCGTGTAGTCGTCGCCGATGAGCTCGAGCTTGATCCACGGCGTGTCGAACAGCTCGCGCGCCATCTGTGCGGTGGCGATCACCTCCTGCACGCTGTGGCAGCCGGCGGTGTTGGGCAGCACCGGCACGGCCAGTTTGCGCAGCAGCTCCCAGAAGCCGTTGCCGAGGTCGCTGTTGCCAGAGCCCTGGCTGGCGGTCTGACGGCGCAGCGAGGCGGTCAGCATCGCGGGTTGGGCGCGCTGTACGGCGGCTTCGAGCACGTCGGGCGACGGGTAGCGCGCGGTGCCCAGCAGCAGGCGGCTGTGGAAGGTCTGGCCGTAGAGGACCAGGGGATCGGGATTGGTCATGGTTGTCGTCTCCATCGTCTTGTCTCTGGTGCGTTCGTTCAGCCGCCGGTCACCGGGCGGATCACCTCGACGCGGTCGTCGGCGTGCAGCGGGTGCGTGGCATAGGCCGAGCGCGGCACGAACTCGCGGTTCACCGCCACCGCGAAAGGCGGCACGGCCTGCAGCACGGCCAGCGCGTCGGCAAGCAGCGCGCCCTCGGGCAGCGTGCAGGGCTTGTCGTTGATCAGGATGTTCATCGTCGATGTCGTTGTCGTCATGCGTCGGGCACGTCCATGCCGAAGCCGCGTGCGAGCGTGGAACGGCCGTGCGCCAGCAGTTCCATCGCCGCGTCGAGCAGGGCGGGCGCGATCATGAAGCCGTGGCGGTACAGGCCGTTGATCTGCAGCACGCGCGGCTGCGGCTGGCGAATGGCGGGAAGGTTGTCGGGCAGCGTGGGCCGGCATTGCGTCGCGATCTCGACGATGCGCGCCTCGGCAAAGCCGCTGTGCACTGCGTAGGCCGCGCTCAGCAGCTCGAGCGTGGAGCGCACGCTGGCGGGCGACAGGTCGTCCGACTCGATCTCGGTCGCGCCGATCACGAACAGGTGATCGGGCTTGGGCGCGATGTACAGCGGATAGCGCGGATGCACGAGGCGCGTGGGGCGCTGCAGCGTGACCTCGGGCGCATGCACGCGGATCACCTCGCCGCGCACACCGCGCAGTGCGTTCCATTGCGGCTTGGCGCCGAGGCCTCGGCAGTCGATCACCCAGTCGGGCTGGCCCGCCGTGCCGGGCGAAAAGTCGGAGGGCGCACGCGGCGATTGCCAGTGCAGAGTCACGCGCGCATCGGCTTCCAGAGTGGCGCGCAGCGACGCCAGCAGCGCACGGTTGTCGAGCTGGCCTTCGCCCGGCAGGTACAGGCCGCAGGCGAAGCGCGTGCCCAGCGAGGGCTCCAGCGCGGCGATGGCGGCGGGCGTGTCGAGTGCCTGCATCGGCGCCAGCTCGGGCACCTGCGCGCCGGTGCGCGCCAGCACGCCCGCGAGCCGCGTAGCCTCGGCGGCGTCCTGCCGATGCCACAGCACCAGCGTGCCTTCGCGCTGGAAGAACACGGGCTGCGCCAGCGGCGCCAGCAGCTCGGGCCAGCGCGACAGCGCGTGCTGGCCCATGCGCACGACCGACACCGGCGCCACGGCCGATTCGGCCAGCGGCGCGAGCATGGCGGCGGCGACGCGTGCGGCTGCGCCTTCGGCGTCGGGGCTGCCGGCTTCGTACAGGTCGATGCGGCAGCCGGCGCGCGCCAGCTCGACCGCGAGCAGCCGGCCCATCAGGCCCGCGCCGAGGATCGCCGCCGAGCCGAAAGGCAGGGGATGCGGTGCGCTCATGCGGCACCTCCGT
The DNA here is from genome assembly GCF_059423125.1 of Variovorax sp. GW531-E2. NCBI lineage: Bacteria > Pseudomonadati > Pseudomonadota > Betaproteobacteria > Burkholderiales > Comamonadaceae > Variovorax > Variovorax sp. GW531-E2. The sequence continues at coordinate 147,686 of NZ_JBWKXQ010000007.1, forward strand.
CGGCTCGCCGATAATTTTCGACATGACCCAAGCACCCACCCAGCGCTACGCACGCGTGCTCTCCATCGCCGGCTCGGACAGCGGCGGCGGCGCCGGCATCCAGGCCGACCTCAAGACCTTCGCGGCCCTCGGCTGCTACGGCATGACGGCCATCACCGCGCTCACCGCGCAGAACACGGTGGGCGTCTCGGGCATCCACGGCGTGCCGCCCGACTTCCTCAAGGCGCAGATCCAGGCCGTGGTGGAAGACATCGGCGTCGACGCCGTCAAGCTCGGCATGCTGCACGCGCCCGAGGTGGTCGAGGTGGTGGCCTGGGCCATCGACCGCTACCAGCTGAAGAACGTGGTGCTCGACCCCGTGATGATCGCCACCAGCGGCGACCGCCTGATCGCGGCCGAGACCGTGCAGGTGCTGGTGCGCGAGCTGTTCCCGCGTGCCGTGGTGGTCACGCCCAACCTCGACGAAGCCGCCTTGCTGGTCGGCCACGCCATCGGCGGCATCGACGCGCTCGACGGCGCGGCCGACGAACTGCTCGCGCTCGGTGCCAAGGCCGTGCTGCTCAAGGGCGGCCACCTGCCGGGCGACGAGGTGGTCGACGTGCTGCTGGAGCGCAGCGGCGCGCGCAAGCGACTCGCGTCGCAACGCATCGCCAGCCGCAACCTGCACGGCACCGGCTGCACGCTCTCGTCGGCCATCGCCGCGCATCTGGCACTGGGCCTGGCGCTGCCCGACGCGGTCGAGCGCGCACGCGCGTACATCCTCGGCGCGATGCGCGCCGGTGCGGATGTGTTGGTCGGCGCGGGCCACGGTCCGCTCAACCACGGCTTTGCGCCAGTGCCGACCCACCGCGTGCCGCTGTCGGGCGGCTGAGCCAGGCCAGCACGAAGGTCGCCGCCAGCGTCGGCAACGCCGAGCCGAACTGCGGCGCCCATTTGGCGAGCGCGTGGTAGGCCGCGATGCCCGCGAGCCAGATCAGCGCCGCGCCCCAGTCGATGGTGCGCGTGCCGCTGGCCGACACGGCGTGGCCGCTGCCGAGCCGCCCGAGGATCACGCCGTACAGCGGCACGAACACCGAGCTCAGCAGCAGCAGGAAAGGTTCGAGCGTGTGCATCGGCAGCACCAGCGCGAGGCCGATGCACAGCACCGCCAGCAGCAGGCCCCAGCGCTTCACGCTCCAGCGCGGCAGCAGGCTGTGCGTGGACACCGAGCCCGAGTACACGTCGCCATAGGCGTTGTCGAGTTCGTCGATGAGGATCAGGCCCAGCGCCACCAGGCCGCCCTGCGCCAGCAGCAGCGCCATGACCAGGCTGGTGCCCGGTTCGGCCACGCTCACCACCATCACGCCCAGCGCATAGCACCAGATGTTGGCGAGCGCGTAGCCGATCCAGGTGCCGCTGAACGCGCTGCCCAGGCCGCCCCCCGCGCTGCGCTTGCCGTGGCGCGCGTAGTCGGCCACCAGCGGCAGCCACGACACCGGCATCGCGATCACGAGGTCGAGCGCGCTGAACATGCCCATGCTGCCGTTGCCCGGCCGTGCCCAGAAGGCGTCCAGGCCCTTGGCGTGCAACTGCGTGGCGAACTGCCAGCTGAGCCACAGCAGCGACAGCACCACCAGCGGCAGGCCGAAGCGGCTCACGAAGCGGCGCACCAGCTTCACCATCGAGCCCGCGAGCAGCGCCAGCAGCACCGCGCCCCACAACAGGGTGGTCAGCACGCCGCCCCAGGCCGTGCCCAGCGCGGCGCCGAAGGCCTGCTGCCCGATGGCCTGTGTGCCCTCGCGCATGATCACGAGTTCGAAGGTGGTCCAGCCCACCAGCTGCACGATGTTGAGCAGCACCGGCAGCCGCGCGAAGGCGCTGCCGTAGGTGGCGTGCATCAGTCCGGCGCTGGCCAGCCCGGTTTCGCAGCCCAGCCGCGCCGTCCAGGCCAGCAGCCCGGCGCCGAGCAGCGAGCCCAGCACGATCGCCAGCGTCGCGTCGCGCGTGCCCACGGCCGGCACCAGGTAGGCGCCGATCTGCATTACCAGCAGCCCGACGCCGAGGCTGAACCACAGCGAGGCGTGGTCGTGCCAGCCGAAGACGCGCCGGGCGGCGGGCAGGGGCGTGAGCGCTTCGTTGCCGGACGAAGCGGAACTGTCGTTGTCGTTGTGTGCCATCCGTTTGCTCCAGTGCAAAAGGTTTGGCAGGTGGGCGAGGCTCCAGTGGCGTGGCCGTCGCGCGAGACAACGCGACAGGCCACCGGACCAGCTTCCCTGCGCGAGGATTACCTCAGTCAGGTTCAAAGGGACTTTCTCAGCCACACCGGTCGAAACCGGTGCAGCACCCCTAGCGAAATGTCATTTTAGGCGCGTGTGTCGCAGACGCACCGAAAAGTTCCTGCGCACGGAAGAATCCGGCCACAGCGGGCCTTGCACCCGCCGCACCGATGGCGTGCCGGGGCCGAGGGCCTATTCCTCGTGCTTTCCCGCGCCTTCGGCGGAAAAATTCTCGACCACCGATTCGAGCCACCGGCCGACGATTGCCATCTCTTCGTCGCTGAAACCCTGGGTCAGCCGTGCGTTCAACGCGCCGAGCCCGGCCTTTGCACGCTGTCCCGCAAGCCGTCCTTCCTCGGTCTGGTACAGGCGGAATGCGCGCCCGTCGTTCGGGTCTTGCGCGCGGGTCAGGTAGCCGGCCTTTTCGAGCCGGGCGGCAAGGCCGGACATGGCCGGGGCACCGATGTTCAGTGCCTGCGCGACTTCTCCCGTCAGGGCGCCATCGTTGGCCGACAGGAAAAACATCGTGCCGGCCTGGGCTGCCGACAGCGCGGGCAGGGCGTCGCCGCGGGTTTCTTTCCAGCGCTGCACCGCCCGCTGGGCGACGTTCAGAAGAAACACCAGCCTGTATTTTTTTTGAGCTTTCATCGGATTCCTGTGGCCTGGGCGAAGGCGCGGCAGGTTACATCTTATCCGTATTTATTTCGCACGCGAAGCATATACTTCGCGTGCGAATTAAATGCCATCCCTCTCGCACGGTGCGAGAGGGCAACCAGGAGAACCTATGACCGAATACGTGACCGTCGAATCCACCCAGGGTGTCCTGACCCTCACGCTGGCCAGGCCGGAGAAGATGAACGCACTGACCAATGCCATGTATGGCCGTCTGGCCGATGCCATCGCAGGCGCCGAGAGCGACCCGTCCGTCCGGGCCATCGTGATGCGAGGCGAAGGTGGCATGTTCACCTCGGGCAACGACCTGGGCGAATTTGCTGCCGTGGCTGCCGGGAAGGCCGGCAACGAAGAGCGCCATGTCGCCCGCTTCCTGCGTGCGTTGGCGAGTTCAACGCGCCCGGTGATTGCGGCGGTCAACGGACGCGCAGTCGGCGTGGGGACCACCTTGCTGTTGCACTGCGACTTCGTCGTGCTGGCTGAGGATGCGCTGCTGTCCACGCCGTTCGTCAACCTGGCGCTGGTTCCCGAAGCGGCGTCGAGCCTGCTGCTGCCTGCCCGCATCGGCCACGTTCGTGCCTACGAGATGTTTGCGCTGGGCCTGCCGGTGTCCGCTGCACAGGCCTTGGCCTGGGGCATCGCGAACCGGGTCGTTCCTGTGTCGGACCTGCACGGCGAGGCGCAGAAGGTTGCCGAGCTGCTCGCCAGCCGTGCCGCGGGCTCGTTGAAGCTGACGAAGGGCCTGATGAAGCAGGGCGCGGCCGTTGCAGCCCAGATGGACCTCGAAGGCGCGCAGTTCGTGGAGCGCCTCCAGAGTCCCGAAGCGCGCGAAGCCTTCACGGCGTTCGCCGAGAAGCGGGCCCCTGACTTCTCAAAGACTGCGGCGTAACGGCAAGCGGGCCGGTCATCGTCCAGATGTCGACCGACCCGTGATGCGCCGGTCCGCGGGCCCACGGCCCGGGTGAGAATCTCCGCCACGAGGGCGCCTTCGAATGCCCTGGAGGCTCCCCGCACATGACAGACGACCGCAAGCACCCGGAACCACCGGCCTCATCGCCCGCACCCCACGCGCGGCTGCGGCGCTTCCGGGTCGACGTCGGCACGATCATCTGCGCGGTCGCGCTGCTGCAGTCGCTGCTGCTGGTGGCCTTCGGCTACTGGGGGGCGGAGAAGCTGGTGTCGAAGGTGGGCGAGTCGGCGCACAAGGTCAACCACGACCGGGTCGAGGACAACATCCTCGCCTTCCTGGCCAAGACCGAGGGCCTGGTGCGCGCCATCGCCCACACGCCCGACCTGCACCCGGCGGGCCACGATGGCGAGCAGACTGCCGAGCTGCTCTGGGCCGCGCTGGAACAGACACCCGAAATCGACAGCATCGGCGTGGGCAGCGACGACGGCCATTTCTTGATGGCCATGCGCCACCCCGTGTCGGTGGTGCGGCAGGTGCTGCGCGAAGGTCGCACCACCACCGAGACCTGGGAGTACAAGTCGCCGCCCGACAGCGACGACGACGAAGACCCGCGGCGGCGCTACGAGACCACGCGCATCGAGGCCTTCCGCAGCGAAGACGACCCGGTGCACCAGGACTGGTTCACGCAGGCCGAGAAGGCGCAGCGCGCCGTGTGGACCGCGCCCTTCGTGCTGCCCTCGATGAAGGAACTGGGCGTGAGCCACGCGCGGCCGAGCCGGCGGCAGGACGAGGAGGGCGTCACGCAGACGATGGTGGCGGTCGCCAGCGTGTCGCTGGGGCATCTCTCGAACCTCGTGCGCCTGTTCGGTGGCACGGGCCACGGCCACAGTGCCTTGCTGAGCGCCGACCACCACGTGATCGCACGCAGCGATCACCCGCATTCCGTGCGCGTGCTCGAAGACCCGGACGAGGGCGTGCTCGGTGCGCTGCACACCCACATGCTGGCCAACGGCAGCCGCGGCTGGACCGAGGACATGGCCTTTGCCCTCGTGCACGAGGGCATGCACTACCAGGTGCAGACCTCGCGCATTCCCGCCACCGACTGGCATCTGGTGAGCTGGGAGCCCGAAGAGGCGCTGCTGGGTGCACTGCATCGCAACGTGCTGTGGTCGCTGCTGCTGGTGCTGGCATTCCTGGCGATCGCGCTCTTCATTTCGCTGCGCCTGTCGAAGCTGGTGACCGCGCCAATCGAGAACCTCTCGCGCACGGCGCGGCGCATCGGGCGGCTCGAGCTCGACGACCTGCCGCGCGAGTCGAGCCGCGTGCTCGAGATCCAGCACCTGAACCAGGCGCTGGACGATTCCGCGCGCAGCCTGCAGGCCTTTCGCAAGTTCGTGCCGGTGGACGTGATCCGCCAGCTCATCGCCGAAGGGCACGCACTCGAACCCAACGGGTCGCCGCGTCGCATCACCGCGATGTTCACCGACGTGGAAGGATTCACGGCCATCGCGGAATCGATGCCGGCCGATCTGCTGATGCGGCAGCTGACCGACTACTTCAACCTCGCCACCCGCGTGTTCGCGCGCCACGGCGGCGTGATCGACAAGTTCATGGGCGACGGCATCATGGTGCTGTGGGGCGCGCCCACCGACCTGCCCGACGCGGAGTACCGCGCCTGCGCGGCCTCGCTCGAACTGCACGCCGAGATGACCGAGCTCAACCGCCGCTGGCAGGCCGAGGGCCTGCAGCCTTTTCGCACGCGCATCGGCATGCACACCGGCGTCGTGATCGCCGGGGTGCTCGGCTCGAGCGACCGGCTGTCGTACACCGCGCTGGGCGACGTGATCAACGCGGCCAGCCGCATCGAGGGCACCAACAAGCAGCTGGGCACGCGCACGCTGATGTCCGAGGCGACCTTCGAAGGGCTGGGCGGGCGCCTGGCCACGCGGCGCATCGAGGAGCAGGTCGAGCTGCGCGGGCGGCAGACGCAGATGGTGCTCTACGAGCTGCTAGAGGTCGAGCACCAACCTCGGTGAGCGGGCCCGCGAGCAGCAGGGCAGGAAGCAGTCGTTGGCCGCCTGCTCGGCCGGCGTCAGGTAGAGGTCGTGGTGCGCGACCTCGCCCGCGAGCACACGCGTGAGGCAGGTGCCGCAGACGCCCTGCGCGCACGAGACCGGGATCTCGATGCCTTCGGCGGCGAGCGCGTCCAGCACCGTCATCGTCGTGGGGATGTGGACGACGCGGCGCGAGCGGTGCAGTTCGACCTCGAAGCTGCCCTGTCCATCGGCTGGCGGTGCGGCGCCCGAGAACGACTCGAAGTGCACCTGCGTGTCCGCCCAATGCAGGGCGCGTGCGGTCGTGCGCACGGCCTCGAGAAAGCCCGAGGGGCCGCAGACATAGACGTGTCGGCCCGGAGTCGGACAGCCGAGGGTCGCCGCGAGGTCGATGTGCTGTGCGGGCGGGCCGTCGTCGTGGTGAAAGAACACCTTGTCTGTGAACGTGCTGTCTTCGAGCCGCCGCCGGTAGGGCGCGCGCGCCGCCGAGCGGCTGCAGCAGTGCAGCGCGAAGTCGGCCCCCAGCGCGGCCAGCCGCTGCGCCATCGACAGCAGCGGCGTCACGCCGATGCCGCCGGCCAGCAGCAGGCTGTGCGTTGCGCTTTCGTCGAGCGCGAAGAGGTTGCGAGGCGGGCTGATCTGCAACACCGAGCCCTCATGGACGGCGTCGTGCATCGCCCGCGAGCCGCCGCGCGAGGCGGCGTCGCGCAGCACGCCGATTTCGTAGTGCCCCTCGTCGCCAGGGGCCGATGCGTTGCACAGCGAATACTGGCGCACGAGCCCGCCGGGCAGTGCGACGTCGATGTGCGCGCCCGCCGTGAAGGCCGGCAAGCGCTCGCCATCGACGGGTACCAGCCTGAAGCCGGCCACGCCTTCGGCCTCGACCGTCTTGCGCGCCACCCGCACCGCGATGCCTGCACCGCTCGACACGCCATTCATTCCTTGGGCATGAGGAAGTTGCCGGCCTCGAACTGCACGGGCGGGGCCGCGGGGTCGAAGCTCACGCCGGCCGGGTCGCGGCCTTCGCGTAGCGCGTCGAGCTGGCGTTGCAGCAGTCGGCGCAGCATCACGATGCCGCGGTCGGACGAGGCCAGGTGCTCTTCCGAATGCGCCGTGATGGCGCCCTGGCTCACCTGCGCCTCGTAGTCGCCGGGGAAGGCGCGGTGCTCGGCCTCGCTCAACTCTTCCCACAGCTTGCCGTTCAGGCGCGAGCGCACGCGGGCAAGGTCGCCGGGGTTTTTCACCCGGCCGACGGTGTAGATGCGAAAGCTGTGGTCGTCGATCGGCAGCACCCAGCCGATCGACTCGACGCGCCCGTAGGCGGCCACGCGCGGGTTGGGCACCACGCGCAGCGTCGGCAGCACGGGGCCGGCCACGCGGCGGAAGGTGCTGCCGTCCTCGAGCGTGCGGATCGAGGTGATCGTCACTCCGGTCTCGGTGCTCTCGAAGCTCACGTCGGGCATCTGACCCATGAGCGCCACGAACTGCGTGCCGCTGAAGCTGCCGTGCAGCACGGGCACGTGGAAGGGGTCGGCCACGTTCTCGTAGTGCTGTAGCCAGTTACACGGAATGACCTGCGGCCCGCCGCCGCCGATGCTGTTGCCGTCGGCTTCCAGGGTCTCGCCGTCGTCCATGGTTTCGAGGCAGTCGTAGCGTGGCAGCACGGGCTTCTTCTCGGCCGGGCCAAGGTACGCCCAGACCAGGCCGTATTGCTCCTGCACCGGGTACCAGGGCTGGCGCACGCGGCCGCGGCTGCGCGCACCGCCATCGGGTTCGCAGGGCTGGTCGACGCAGTGGCCCTGCACGTCGAACATCCAGCCGTGGTAGCAGCAGCGGATGCCTTCTTCTTCCACGCGCCCGTAGTACAGCGAGGCCCCGCGGTGGGCGCAGCGCCAGTGCACGAGGCCCGCGCGGCCTTTCTTGTCGCGGAACAGGATGAGGTCTTCGCCCAGCACGCGCACCTGGCGCGGCGTGTCGGTGGCGTCGGCGGCCAGGCCGATGGGGTGCCAGTAGCGGCGCAGCAGCTCGCCCATGGGCGTGCCCGCGCCGACCTCGGTCAGCTCGGGTTTGTGGCTCGGCGCCTTGCGGCCGTAGGCGGTACCGGTGTCGAAGGCGATGGGTTGCCACTCGGACGTGGCGGAAGGGGGGGCGACGGCGCTCATTCGGGGGTGACTCCTGCGGCCTTGATCAGGTCCGCCACGCGGGGAAAGTCGGCCTTGTAGCCGGCACGGAATTCGGCGGGCGTGCTGCCCAGCGGCTCGAAGCCGTAGCCGGCCAGCCGCTCCTGGATGTCGGGCAGCTTCGTGATCTCGCGCAGCGCGAGCGACCATTCGTCGAGCACGGGCTGCGGCGTGCGGGCGGGCGCGTACACACCGATCCAGCTGTCGAGGTCGAAGCCTGCAAAGCCCTGTTCGGTGAAGGTCGGCACGTTGGGCATCGAGCGCACGCGCTGGCGGCCCGTGATGCCCAGCACCTTGATGCGCCCGGCCTGTGCGAGGCCGCGTGCGGTCGCAGGGTTGGCCCAGGCCACGCCCAGCGCTTCGCCGAACATGTCGTTGTGCGCGGCGGCCTCGGCCTTGTAGGGCACGTGCACGAGGTCGATGTGGTTCTGGCGCGCCAGCAGTTCGCCGAACAGGTGCGCGTTGGAGCCGTTGCCCCAGGTGCCGTACGAAACGCCGGGATGCGCCTTGGCGTAGGCCACGAACTCGCGCACGGTGGAGAAGGGCGCCGAGGCGCGGGCGATCAGCATCGGGCCGCCCGTGGCCAGTTGCGACAGCGGCTCGAAGTCTTTCACCGGGTCGTAGGGCAGCTTGGGTTGCAGCACCACGTTGTTGATGTGCGTGAGCGGCAGCGTGAGCAGCACGGTGTAGCCGTCGGGCGCGGCCTTGGCGACGGCATCGGCCGCGATGGTGCCGCTGGCGCCGGGGCGGGCCTCGACGATCACCGGCTGGTTCCAGCGCGCCTTGAGCTTCTCGGCATAGACGCGGGCGATGGCGTCCATCGGTCCGCCGGGCGAGCCGAAGGGCACGATGCGCACCACGCGGTTGGGAAAGGGCGCGGGCTGTGCGAAGGCGGGGCCGGCGGCGAGGGCCGCGAAGCCGGCACCGAGCACACCGAGTGCATGGCGGCGCGTGGTGCACGTCTTGTCCGCCGCATGTGCTTCGGGCGGCGAGGGTCTGAACCGATTCATCGTGTCTCCAGTCGTGTTGTACTTGTGCGCTGGACGATACGGACAGCCTGCCCCGCGGGCAATTCGAAGCTTTGAATATGAGATATGGCCCAACGTGATATCCGCAGCCTCGACGTCGGCATGCTGCGGACCTTCGATGCCCTGATGCGCGAACGCAGCGTGTCGCGCGCGGCGACCCGGCTCTTCCTGAGCCAGCCGGCGGTGAGTGCCTCGCTCAACCGGCTGCGCGACACCTTCAACGATCCGCTGTTCACGCGCACGGCCCACGGCGTGGAGCCCACCGCGCGCGCCCATGCGCTGGCCGGCCAGGTCGAGCGCGTGCTGGCCGACCTGTCGGCGATGCTGGAGCCCGGCGAGGGCTTCGAGCCGGCGTCGTCGCAGCGCATCTTTCGCATCTCGGGCAGCGACTACGCCAGCCACCTGCTGTTGCCCACGCTCGCCAACGAACTCGCGGCCTGCGGCTCGCGCATCCGCCTGCACTGGGAGACCAGCTCGTTCCTCACGCTCACCGAGCGCCTGCGCAAGGGCGACTTCGACGTGGCCGTGCTGCCGCGCCTGCAGCCGCCGAGCGATTGCGAATCGGCGCTGCTGTACGAAGACCGCTACGTGGTCGCGGTGCGCCGCGGCCATCCGACATTGGGCGCGGCGGCCACGCTCGACGCGTTCTGCGAGGCAGCGCACGTGTTCCTGGGCTACGGCAGCTCGGCGCTGGACGACCTCATCGACCAGGTGCTGGCGCGGCAGGGGCGCACGCGCAGCATGCGCGTGGCGATGACCAGCTTCGGCCAGATCGTCGACCTGCTGGCGCAGACCGACCATGTGGCCGTGCTGCCGCTGCGCGTGGCCGAGCGCTTTCGCGATCGCCTCGCGGTGCACCCGCTGCCCTTCGAGCTGCCGGGCTACCGCTCGGTCGTCTGCTGGAACCGCCGCTCGAATTCGGATGCGGGCGTGCTGTGGCTGAAAGACGCGCTGCTGCGCATCGCGCTCACTGCGCCGGCTTGAGCCTGCGCGCGAAAGCCTCCAACCCGTCGATCGTGATCTGGATGTGCCGCTCGAAGCTGCTGTCGAGCGGCACGGTGGTGCCGTTGTCCCAGCGCAGGATGAAGGCCTTGTTGGCCAGCTGCGGCAGGTGGCGCGCGAGCACGGGGTGGTCGAGCGGGCGGATCGTGTGGACGCGCTCGCGCAGCTCTTCGGCCCAGGCCTGCGTGTTGTCGGCAGGCAGGGGCGAGAACTCCATCGTCAGAAAGCCCAGCATCGCGGCGATCACGCAGTTGTAGGCCTCGCGCAGCGGCTCGCCGTCGAAGCCGGCCTCGGTCAGCGCCGCCAGCACGCCTTCGACCAGTTCGGTCGGCAGGCTGCCGTTGGACACCAGCTGCGCCCCGAGCAGTTGCGCCACGTTCGGGTGCTGCCGCACCGCCGCGCGGCAGCGGTGGAACAGCTCGGCGATCCAGTCCTGCCAGGCGAGCGTGCCTCTGGGCGGCGTGACCTGCGCCATGACCGTGGCGGCGACTTCGGCGAGCAGGGCCTCGCGCGTGCTGACATGCCAGTGCACCGTGGCCGGGTACACGCCGAGCTGCGCCGCGATTTCCCGCATGCTGAAGGCGCCGAGGCCGAAGGCGTCGATGTGCGCCAGCGCGGCTTCGGCGATGCGCTGCTTTGACAGTGCCGCGCCGCCGGCAGGGCGGCCGGCCGTCCGGGGGCGAGGCTCGGGGGCTTTTTTCTTCATGGATGCAGCCATTGTGCAGCGGGTGAATTGATTGTATAAATATTATTAATTGAGCATTGATCAATTAAGCGGACCGGGCGCTCCCGGTACGTTCCATTCCCAAAGGATGTCTCCCATGACGACCGCCATCGATCAGGCCCTGGCCCAGGCCCATCAACGCTTCACCGACGGCAACCCGGAAAGCCTGCGCCGCTTCGAGGCACAGACGCGCTACATGCCCGGCGCCAACAGCCGCTCGGTGCTGTTCTACGCGCCGTTCCCGCTCACCATCGCCAAGGGCGAAGGCGCGGCGCTCTGGGACGCGGACGGCCACCGCTACACCGACTTCATCGCCGAGTACACGGCCGGCGTCTACGGCCACTCGGCGCCCGAGATCCGCGAGGCCGTCATCGAGGCGATGCAGGGCGGCATCAACCTCACGGGCCACAACCTGCTCGAAGGCCGGCTCGCGCAGACGATCTGCGAGCGCTTCCCGCAGGTCGAGCAACTGCGCTTCACCAATTCGGGCACCGAGGCGAACCTGATGGCGCTCACGGCCGCGCTGCGCTTCACGGGGCGGCGCAAGATCGTGGTGTTCTCGGGCGGTTATCACGGCGGCGTGCTCGGCTTCGGCGACCAGCCGTCGCCGACCACCGTGCCCTTCGATTTCCTCGTGCTGCCCTACAACGACGCGGACACGGCGCGCGCGCAGATCGACGCGCACGGCGCGGACATTGCCGCCATCCTGGTCGAGCCGATGCAGGGCGCGAGCGGCTGCATTCCGGGGCGGCACGATTTCCTGCAGGCATTGCGTGATGGGGCCACGCGGGTCGGCGCGCTGCTGGTCTTCGATGAGGTGATGACTTCGCGGCTCGGGCCGCACGGGCTGGCGAACGGGCTGAGCATTCGCTCCGACCTCACGACGCTGGGCAAGTACATCGGTGGCGGCATGTCCTTCGGCGCCTTCGGTGGGCGAGCCGACGTGATGGCGCAGTTCGACCCGCGCACCGGCGCGCTCGCGCACTCGGGCACCTTCAACAACAACGTGATGACGATGGCGGCCGGCTATGCGGGTCTCACGCAGTTGTTCACGCCCGAGGCGGCGGGCGCGCTGGCCGAGCGCGGCGAGGCGATGCGATCACGGCTCAATGCGCTGTGCGAACACGAGGGTGTCGCGATGCAGTTCACCGGCGTGGGCTCGCTCATGAATGCGCATTTCCTGCGGGGCGAGGTGCGGCGCGTGGCCGACCTGGCGGCAGTGGACGGGCGCTTGCGGCAGCTGCTGTTCTTCCACCTGCTGAGCGAGGGGATCTACACCTCGCCGCGTGGATTCGTCGTGCTCTCGCTGCCGTTGTCGGCGCATGATATCGATCGCTACGTCGCCGCCGTGGGCAGCTTCATCGAGGCCTGCCGGCCGCTGCTGCTCAGCGCGGGGTAGTGCCCGCCACGCCCAGCAGTTCGTGCAGGCGCGTGCTGGTGGTCGTGTACTGCAGCGGGATCGCCTTGCCCGGAAACACCCGCGCGGCAGCGCCCCAGGCCGCCAGCGTGGCCTCGTGGAAGCCGCAGACGATGAGCTTCTTCTTGCCCGGGTAGGTGTTGATGTCGCCCACCGCGAACACGCCGGGCTCGCGGGTTTCGTACTTCTCGGTGTCGACCGGCACCTGCTTGCGTTCCAGCTCGAGGCCCCAGTCGGCGATGGGGCCCAGGCGCGGCGAAATGCCCAGGCAGGCGACCAGCGCGTCGAGCGGCAGGTCGACCGTGGTGGCGTCGGGCGTGGTGACCTGCAGCTGCCGGCCATCGAAGGCGCTCGGCTGGCCGACCCGGAAGGCCAGCTTGCCGTCGGCCACGAGGGCGCGCATGGCGGCCACGTTCGCCTCGTCGGCCTGGAAGCCGTCGCGACGGTGGACCAGCGTCACCTGCCTGGCCAGTGCCGTGAGGGCGATGACCGTTTCCAGGGCGATGTCGTCGCCACCGTTGACCACGACCGTCTGGCCGGCGAAGCGGTCGAGCGAATCGGGGTGATAGAACAGCGTCGAGCCTTCGAACTGCCCGATGCCGTCGACCGCGATGCGCTTGGGCACGAAGGCGCCGACGCCGGCCGCGATGAACACGGTCTTCGCGAGGAAGGCCGTGCCGGCCGAGGTGGTCAGCAAGAGCCGGTCGTCGGCCTGGCGGGCCAGGGTAGAAACCTGCTCGCCGAAGTGGAATTGCGGCTTGAACGGCGCCACCTGCAGCAGCAGCGACTGCGCCAGATCGCGCCCGCTGGTGACCGGGGTGCCGGGAATGTCATAGATCGGCTTGTGGCCGTACAGCGCCACGCACTGGCCGCCCGCGGCGGGCAGCGCATCGACGATGTGGCAGGAAATCTCGAGCAGGCCCAGCTGGAAGGCCTGGAACAGGCCGACCGGACCGGCGCCGATGATCAGCGCGTCGGTCTCGATCGGTGCGGGCGCCTGGCTCAGCGCACCAGCTCCGAGATCTTGCCGGTCTTGTCCTTCCACTCCTCGGCTTCGGGCAGGGCAGGCTTGCGCTTGGTGATGCTCTTCCAGCCGTCGGCCAGGGCCAGCTCGGCGTTCAGCTTGATGAAGGCGATCTGGTCGGCCGGCAGGTCTTCCTCGGCGTAGATCGCATTGACCGGGCATTCGGGGATGCAGACGGCGCAGTCGATGCATTCATCCGGGTCGATCACCAGCATGTTGGGACCTTCGCGGAAACAGTCGACGGGGCAAACGTCCACGCAGTCGGTGTATTTGCAACGGATGCAGGCTTCGGAGACGACGTGGGTCATTTGTCTTTTAGCGTCAGGAGAAGGGGCTGGAAAACCCTAGATTTTAGGCCTTTGCGGCGGGCGGCTGCACGAGCACGGCTGCGGAGGTGCGATGAGAGGCCGTATCGACCAGTACGAGTGACCCCAGCGCACGCGATTGGGCGAAGGGCAGCACGGCCAGCGGCTGCTGCAGCGCGAGCACCACATCGCCGATGGAATTGGCCTCCAGCTGGGTCGCCGGCTCGGATTCGAGGGTCGTGATGTTCACGCGATCGACGATGCGCGCCACCTTGGCCTTGACCCAGCGGTGGCCCTGCAGCGCCCAGTACACGCGGCCCGCGACCAGCGGCTCGTCGTCGAGCCAGGCCACGGTGGCGGTGATCTCGCGCACGGGCTCGAAGGCCTCGGGCGCCAGCAGCCAGTCGCCGCGCGACACGTCGAGTTCGCGGTCGAGCACGATGCCGGCGCTGTGGCCCGCATGCACGGTCTTCGGCTGGCGCGTGTGGCTCAGCACCTGCGCCACGGTGGCGGTCTGGTTGCTGGGCAGCACCGTGACGCGCTGGCCGGGCTCCACGTGGCCCGAGGCGACGCGGCCCCAGAACACGCGACGGCCCTGCGAGGTGTCGGCCGAGGCCGAGAACTTCTCGACCCACTGCACCGGGAAGGCGAAGGGCACGGCTTCGTCCTGCGCGGTCACGGGCAGGTCTTCGAGCAGCTCGAGCAGGCTCGGGCCTTCGTAGCCGACCCAGTCGGCATGGCGCGTGGCCACGTTCCAGCCCTTGAGGGCCGAGATCGGCACGATGGCCGCGACCTTCACGCCGGCCGCTTCGGCAAAGGCGTTCAGCGCGGTCGAGATGCGCTCGAAGGCGAGGGCGGCGTCGTCGATGGCGTCGAGCTTGTTGACCGCGAACACGATCGACTGCACGCGCAGCAGGTGGGCCAGCAGCGTGTGGCGGCGCGTCTGCGGCAGCAGCTCGCGCTTGACCACGGTGCCGTCTTCGACCTCGGCGGCCCAGGCCAGCTTGGTGGCATCGACCAGCACCACGGCCGCGTCGGCGGCCGAGACGGCCGTGACCATGTTGCGCGTGTACTGCTCGTGGCCCGGCGCGTCGCCGATGATGAACTTGCGCTTGGCGGTCGAGAAGTAGCGGTAGGCCACGTCGATCGTGATGCCTTGCTCGCGCTCGGCCGAGAGGCCGTCGGTCAGCAGGGCCAGGTCGGTCTCGCCGCCGCGCTGCACGCCGGCCAGCTGGTCCTGCAGCACGGTCTTGCTGTCGACCAGCAGGCGGCCGATGAGCGTGCTCTTGCCGTCATCGACCGAGCCGCAGGTGATGAAGCGCAGGGCGGTGCCGGTGTCGCCGTGGACGTCGGACGTGGCGGGGGTTGCGATCGTTGTGCTCATCAGAAGTAGCCGTCTTTCTTGCGTTTTTCCATCGAAGCTTCGGACGTCATGTCGTCCATGCGCGTGGCGCCGCGCTCGCTGACGTCGACCGACAGCGTCTCCAGCACCACGTCGCCCGCGCCTGCGGCCAGGCTCTCGACCGGGCAGGTGGTCGTGATGTCGCCCACGGTGCGAAAGCGCACGTCGCGCACCTGCACGGTCTCGCCGTCGCGCGGCGGCGTGAGTTCGGTCACCGGCACCAGCAGGCCGCGGCGTTCGACCACTTCGCGCTTGTGCGTGTAGTAGATCGACGGCAGGCCGACGTTCTCGCGCTCGATGTATTGCCACACGTCGAGTTCGGTCCAGTTCGAGATCGGGAACACGCGGAAGTGCTCGCCGGGGGCCAGGCGCGTGTTGAACAGCGTCCACAGCTCGGGGCGCTGGTCTTTGGGCTGCCACTGGCCGAAGCTGTCGCGGTGCGAAAAGATGCGTTCCTTGGCGCGGGCCTTTTCTTCGTCGCGGCGGGCGCCGCCGATCAGCGCGTCGAAGCGGAATTCTTCGATCGCCTCGAGCAGCGTCACCGACTGGTGCGCGTTGCGCGATTCGCCGGGATGGGCCAGGCGCACGGTGCCGCGCTTCATCGAGTCTTCGACGCTGCGCACGATGAGTTCGGCGCCCAGTTCCTGCGCGCGCTGGTCGCGGTAGGCCGTCACTTCGGGGAAGTTGTGGCCCGTGTCGATCATGAGCAGCGGGTAGGGAATGCGGCCGACGCCGAAGGCTTTTTCAGCGCACTTGAGCAGCACCAGCGAATCCTTGCCGCCCGAGAACAGCAGGGTGGGGCGCTCGAAGGCGGCAGCCACTTCGCGCAGGATGAAAATGGTTTCTTCTTCCAGCGCGTCGAGGTGCGTGTTGGACAGGTTCGCGGGTGAATGCATGGGCGGCTGCAGCAGGTCGGCTTCGGTACGGGCGTTCATCGGATGGGGTCCTGGAGGCGGAGATCGATCGTTCAGTGCGACAGATGCAAGCCGCATTCGCGGTTGTCTTCGCCCTTGGTCGGGTCCACGTAGTCGAAGTTGTTGGGCAGGCCGTTGGCTTCGCAGTATTCGTACAGGTCCTTGGACGACCAGTGCAGCAGCGGCGCGACCTTGATGAGGCCGTCCGGGTTGACGCTGACCGGGTCCATCTGCGCGCGCACGGCCGTATCGGTGGCCCGCAGTGCGGTGAACCAGACCTTGGGCGCGGTCTCGCGCAGGGCGCGGGCAAAGGGCTCCAGCTTCACTTCTTCGGTGAAGGCGGCGTGGCGCGGATCGTCCAGCGCGGGCGTGGCGCCTTCGACCGCTTCGCGGTGCGCGCGCGAGCGGCGCGGCAGGTAGATGTGCAGATCCAGGCCCAGGAGCTTCGTCACCTCGTCGGCAAAACGGTAGGTGGCCTCGGTGTTGTAGCCGTTGTCCATCCAGACCACCGGAACGTCCCGCTTGGCGCGCGTGACCATGTGCAGGATCACGGCCTCGAAGGGGCGGAAGTTGGTGGTGATGATCGCGGGCTGGCCCAGGCCGACGGCCCAGTCCACCAGGCCCTCGGCGTTGCGGCCGAGTTCGGTGTTGATGCGTGCGAAGTCGATGTCGGTGGCGATGCTCATGGGACTCTCTTGTCTGCTCAGGCGCCGGCCACGAAGTGCGGCGCGGTCTTCACTGCGTCGCCCTGGTAGAACGTGGCGAAGCGGTCGAACTGGCGCTGTGCGTCGGAGGCGTCCACGCCTTCCTTGAGCACGGCGCTGGAGAAGCCGGTGCGTTCCATCTGCACCAGCTGGTCGATCAGCACATCGCCCGTGGCGCGGATGTCGCCCGTGAAGCCCAGGCGGCGGCGCAGCAGGAAGGCCTGGCTGTAGGCGCGGCCGTCGGTGAACTTCGGAAAGTTCAGGTCGATGCGCTCGATGTCGGCCAGGCACACCTCGATGGCGAGCGGGTCGGCGTCGTTGGCCAGTTGCAGGACCTTCGGGTCGCCGTCGTCGATGTGTTCTTCGGCCGAAAGGATGTTCAGAGTCTTCTTCATGCTGCTTCCTCCACCTTGAATCGCGCACCGTTGGCCGCGGCCTTGAACGGGTCGTGGCCCACGCGGCGCAAGGTGTCGATGAAGGTCTCGCCGTTGGCGCGGGTGTCGCGGTACGTGGTGAGCACGGCCTCGATCACGCCCGGCACTTCGGCCGCCGAGAACGAGGGGCCGACCACCTTGCCGGCCTGCGGCGCGCCGCTGAGCGCGGAGCCGTCGGAGCCGCCGAGGGTGACCTGGTACCACTCCTTGCCGTCCTTGTCGACGCCCAGGATGCCGATGTGGCCGCTGTGGTGGTGGCCGCACGAGTTGATGCAGCCGCTGATGTGCAGGTCGATCTCGCCCAGGTCGTCGAGCTCGTCGAGGTCCTGGTAGCGCTCGGTGATGGCTTCGGCGATGGGAATGGAGCGCGCGTTGGCCAGCGCGCAGAAGTCGCCGCCGGGGCAGGCGATCATGTCGGTCAGCAGCTGCACGTTGGCGCTCGCGAAACCGGCGGCGCGGGCGGCGAGCCACAGCGCGTGCAGGTCTTCGGCGTGCACCCAGGGCAGCACCACGTTCTGGTCGTGCGTCACACGGGCTTCACCGGCCGAGAAGCGGTCGGCCAGCTCGGCGATGGTGTCGAGCTGGTCGCCCGAGGCGTCGCCGGGCGCCTGCTTCAGGCGCTTGAACGACAGCGTCACGGCGCGCAGCGCGGGGTTCTTGTGGGCGTCGACGT
Organism: Variovorax sp. GW531-E2; assembly: GCF_059423125.1. NCBI lineage: Bacteria > Pseudomonadati > Pseudomonadota > Betaproteobacteria > Burkholderiales > Comamonadaceae > Variovorax > Variovorax sp. GW531-E2. The sequence continues at coordinate 165,384 of NZ_JBWKXQ010000007.1, forward strand.
TGCGGGCCAGCCAGCGGGCGAACATGACGTCGTCGGCGGCGTGGGCGCGCAGCTCGGCGTCGGTTTTTTCGGCGCTTTGCAGCACGCGGGTGGCCAGCGTCGGCGGCACGAAGGAGGCGGCCACGCGGTCGTATTCTTCCTGCGTGATGGTGTGCGGTGCGCCGTCGTGCTCGAGGATCTGCTTGTACTCGGCCTCGACGTCGTCGATGTAGCGCTGGCCTTCGGCCTTCACCAGGATCTTGATGCGCGCCTTGTAGATGTTGTCGCGGCGGCCATAACGGTTGTAGACCCGGATCACCGCTTCGAGGTAATTCATGATCTGCTGCCAGGGCAGGAACTCGCGCAGCACGGTGCCGATGATGGGCGTGCGGCCCATGCCGCCACCCACCTGCACGCGGAAACCGATGTCGCCGGCATCGTTCTTCACCACGTGCAGGCCCACGTCGTGCCAGCCGGTGGCGGCGCGGTCTTCGGTGGCGCCGGTGATGGCGATCTTGAACTTGCGCGGCAGGAAGGCGAATTCAGGGTGCAGCGTGCTCCACTGGCGCATGATTTCCGCGAAGGGGCGCGGGTCGGCGATTTCGTCGACGGCAATGCCGGCGCGCTCGTCGCTCGTGATGTTGCGGATGCAGTTGCCGCTGGTCTGGATGCCGTGCATGTCGACCGAAGCCAGCAGGTCCATCACGTCGGCCGACTTGGCCAGCGGAATCCAGTTGTACTGGACATTCTGGCGCGTCGTGAAGTGGGCGTAGTGGGTGGGCAGCTTGTGGCTGCCGAGCAGGCCCTGGGTCTCGATGGCCTTGCGGTAGACCTCGGCTTCGGGCTCGTCGTATTCGCGGGCGATGCGGGCCAGCACGCGCAGTTGCTTGCTCGACAGCTCGCCGTACGGCACGGCCACGCGCAGCATCGGCGCGTAGCGCTGCACGTACCAGCCGTTTTGCAGGCGCAGGGGGCGGAACTCGTCCTCGTGCAGGCGGCCCTTTTGCCAGCGCTCGAGCTGGTCTCGGAACTGGGCAGCGCGTTGGTGAACGAACTGGCGGTCGAATTCTGTGTATTGGTACATCGTGCGTATGTGTCTTGAAGAAGTGCGGTGCCGCACGTACAACGGGGCGCCCCAGCAAGAAGCCCCGGATTCTGAAAGCCCGCCTTATGGAAACAAACTATTTTTTGGTTCGCGTCTTATGCGGATAAGCTTATTCACCAGCATCCATGCGGGTTGCGAGGCGGTTGGTTGCTTATTCCGGATAAGGCGCGAAGGCCGGCGCGGGGTCGCCGGACGCTGGATTCTAGGAACCCGGGGGCACTCGCGCAGGGCGCCTACCGCAGCTTGAAGTCGAAGCCCAGGGTCTGCGGCGAACTCAGCAGCTGCCGCGCGGCCTTGTCGGCCTGGTGCTGCGCATTGAGCCATTCCCGGGCCAGCCGGGCTTCGGTCCGGTTCAGGTGCTCGATGCCGTGGTGGCGCTCTTTCGACCAGGCCTGGAAGCACTTCACCACCCGCAGCGGATCGCCGATCTGCTCCTCGATCCGCAGCCGGTAGATGTCCGCGGCCACCATGACATCCTTCAAAGTGAAGTTCTGGCCTTTGACGTGGACCACGTAGGGGACCACATAAGAAGTTGTCCTGGCGAGATCGCTCATGCCTTCATCCGTGCCTCAAGTCGCTGCCTGTGCCGCAGATTAGCGGCGGGTATCGAAATGAAACTGAGCGTTTCTGAGCGCCGGGCCGGCGCCCGGACAGCGCCGGATTAGCGCCGGATGAGCGTCTTGGCGTGGAAGCGGTAGCCGGCGTTGCGCGCCGTGTTGATCGGCAGCACCAGGCCCGTGGCCTCGCTGACCTTGCGCCGCAGGCGGCGGATCTGCGTGTCGAGGCGGCGCTGGTCGTAGCTCAGGAAGTGCTCGCCCAGCGCCTGCACGATCTGCTGGCGGCTGGCGATTTCGCCGCCGCTGCGCATCAGCTCGTGCAGCACCGTGAGGTCCTGTTCCGACAGTGCAATGGGCGCAAAGCCCGGCGGCGACAGCCGGCGCGGGCCCAGCTCCAGCACCCAGGCGTCGGCCGGCAGCGCGGCGGGCGAATCGCCCAGGCGCCGCGACAAGGCCGCCAGCGTGGCCGCCAGTTCATCGAGGTCGGTGGTCTTCGACAGGTAGTAGTCGGCGCCGATGTCCAGCCCCGTCACGCGGTCGCGGGCGCCGCCGCGCGCCGTCAGCACGACGATGCCCAGGCGCTCGCCGCGTTCGCGCAGTTCGCGGATCAGCGACAGGCCGTCGCCGTCGGGCAGGCCGAGGTCGACCAGCGCGATGCCGTGGCGGGCCGGGTCGTAGGTGCGGTGGAAGCCCTCGAGCGACGCCTCGGCATCGACCCGGTAGCCGCTGCCGGTCAGGAACTCGCTCAACTCTTCGCGCAGCACGGCTTCATCTTCCAGCAGGATCACATCACGCATGGGAACAGGGTAGGGGCTGGTGGCCGGGGGAATCTGAGCGTTTCTAAGCGCGGCGAAGGGCGCGCAGATTCTAGGTGCGGCCTCGATAATCCGCGCCCATGAAACGCCTTGCTCGGTGCCTGTGGCGGTGCGGTTGTCTTGCCGTGCTGGGCCTTCTCTTTTCTGCCTCGGCCGCCGCTGGCGTGCTGCGGCTGAATCCGTTGGCGAGCGTCGACAGCCACGGCCAGCTGTCGATGCTGCGCGATCCCGAAGGCCGCCTCAGCGCAGACGAGGCCGCCGCCGCGCCGGGTTGGAAGGCCTTGCCCGGCGCCGTGAACGCAGGCTTCACGCGCGACGCCGTGTGGATCAGGCTCGAGGTGCAGCGCCCGGCCGACGCGCCGCAGCAGCGCTGGCTGGCGCAGTTCAGGAACGCGTTGCTCGACGACGTGCGGCTGTACCGCCGGGACGACACCGGCCGCTGGCAGCTGGCCGTGCAGTCCGGCGAAGACATCGGCCGCGAGCACTGGCCGGTGGACGCGCGCAACGTGCAGTTGCCGCTCACGCTGGAGAGCACCGAACCCACGCCGCTGCTGCTGCGCCTGCAGTCGCGCAATGCGATGTCGACCACCATCGGCTTCGCCGCGCCCGAGGTCTACGCGGGCACCGCGCGGCGCGAGTACCTCTTCTACGGCCTGGGCTTCGGATTCGGCCTGATGCTGCTCGCCTTTCACACGCTGTTCTGGCAGATGACGCGCGAGCGCTTGAGCGCCTGGTACCTGGTCTACGTGGCGAACGCGCTGCTGGTCGAGTTCCTGACGGCCGGGCTGCCGCAGCAGCTGCTGGCCATGCCCGCGCGGCTGTCCGACCTGCTGCTGAGCCTGTCGATCTGCGCCGGCGTGGCCATCGGCATCCGCTTCGCCGGCATGCAGCTGGGAACCGACGTGCAGTGGCCGCGCTTCACCCGCGTGGCGGTGCGCGTGGTGGGCCTCGTGAGTGCCATCGCGGTGGCGCTGGTGCTGGCCGGCGCCAACGGCCTGGCCATGCAGGCGGTGCAGGGGACGGCGATGCTGTGCATCGTCTACCTGATCGGCGCCGCGCTGTGGCTGCTGCCGCGCGACCAGGGCCAGGCGCGGGCCTTTCTCGTCATCTTCGGCATCTACTACGTGGGCGTGATGGTGAGCTTCCTGCGCAACCAGGGCTGGCTGCCGGCCGGCGCCTGGACCGACAACGCGACCGCCGTGGGCACGCTGCTGCACCTGCTGCTCATGAGCATGCGGCTGAACCGCCGCTACGACCAGCTGCGCCGCGAGAAGGAAGCCGCGCAGGCGCGCCTGGTGCACGTGGTCGGTCGCCAGAACGACCGGCTGGAAGACGAGGTGCGCAAGCGCACGGCCGACCTGCGCGGTGAGATCGAGCAGCGCCAGCGCCTCGAGGTCGAGCTGCGCGCGGCGCTGGAGACCGAGCGCCGCGCCAAGCAGTCGCAGGTGGATTTCGTCGCCATGGTGTCGCACGAGTTCCGCACGCCGCTGGCCATCATCCACACCACCGCGCAGCAGATCGCCAAGAACCTCGACGCCGCGCGCGAGAAGACCCTGGCGCGCTGCCTCAACCTGCGCGCCGCCGCACAGCGCATGACCGCGCTGGTCGACGAGTACCTCACCTCCGACCGCATGGAAGCCGGCCAGACGCCGTTCCAGCCGCGCCCCTGCGAGCGCGACGAGCTGCTGGAGCTGTTCGAGGACCTCGTGGCCGACTGGCCGGACGGCCGCGTCGTGTGGCAGGGCAGCCACCTGCCGCCGCAGTTGGTGTGCGACCCCGGCCTGCTGCGCGTGGCGCTGCGCAACCTGCTGGCCAACGCCGACCGCCACACGCCGGCCGGCCACGCCATCGTGCTCGACGTGGTGCCGGCGGGACCGGATGGGGAGGGCGGCCTGAACATCCGCGTGAGCAACCCCGGCGACGCGATTCCGCACGACGAGGTGCCGCGGTTGTTCGAGAAGTATTTCCGCGGTCGCCAGGCGGCGCGCTCACCGGGCGCCGGGCTGGGCCTGTACCTCGTGCACCAGATCGCCGAGTTGCACCGGGGCCAGGCCCGGCTCGACAGCGCCGGGCAGGACGGCCACGTGCGCTTCAGTCTCGCGCTGCCCTGAGAAGGTGCGAACGAACCCGGCATGTCCGCTCATCCCGCCCAGGCACGCCCCCTCGGCGTTGCAAATGCTCGCCATAGCCCGAGCTATGGCTGCGCTTTGCGCCTTGAGGGGACGCGCCTGGGCGGGCTGCTCGGCCACGCCGGATTCATTCACACCTTCTGAGAGGTCGCAGCTTCAGCGCAGCATCGACGACATCGCCGAGCAGCAGTTCAGCATGCGCACAGCCGACTCCACCGAGTCGGCGCTGAAGCGCAGCGTGACGCCGTCGACGCGCTCGAAGCTCGGCCACTGGCAGAACAGGTCGGCCATCATCGGCGACTGGGTGCGCAGCGTGACCACCTGCGGGCCCTGGAAGACCAGCGGACGTGCGTGGGCACGCGCGGCCAGCCCTTCGATCACGCCGGCACGGATCGCCTGGCGCGACTGTTCCGGCGACAGCGACACGCCGCTGTTGAAGCCGGTCGCCTTCTTGGTCTGCACGAAGCTCGCATGCGGAAAGAGCGCCTGGTTCTCGGAGATGAACACGTCGTCGCCGCTGGCCATCACCACCGGCACGCCGTACTCGCCGGCCAGCGCGCCGTAGATCCCGGCTTCGCCCAGTTCCTGGTTGCCGAGCGAGATGCTCGCGAAGGCGAAACTGTTGATCGTGTGCGCCAGGATGCCCCGGCCCTGCGCGCGCGAGTGGTAGCCCACCATGCACAGCGCGTCCACGCTTTCTTCCACGCCCGCCACCATGCTCAGGTAGCGCGGCTTGCCCTGCACCACGCGGGCGCGTGCATCGAGCACATCGGGCGGCATGTTGCGAAAGCCGCCGTGCGAGTCGTTCACCAGCACCTCGGTGGCACCGGCGTCGAAGGCGCCGGCAATCGCGGCGTTGGCCTCCTGCGCCATCAGCACGCGGGCACGTTCGTACTCGGGGTTGCCCTGGCGCGCCTGCTCGTGGTGATAGACGCCTGCAACGCCTTCGATGTCGGTGGAGATCAGGACTTTCATGGACGTGTGTTCAGACGAGAGGTGAAAGGGAAGACGCCGGCAGCAATTCGCCGAGCGCCGCGCGGTGGTTGCCGTCGCGGCCCGTGACCGGCGTGGCGCGCCACAGCGCATGAAGTATGGCCTGCTCGGTGCTGTCGGCCGCGGCCTGGAACAGCCCGTCGAGCCGCGTGTCGTGCAGCATCGCCACGGCCGGCATGGGCCGGTCCGCGTGGTCGGGGATGGTGTAGGCGGTCGAGAAGGCCAGCACGAGGTCGCCGCTGCCGTGGCCGTAGACCGAGCCGGTGCGGGCCAGCCCCGCGCCCGCGCGAAGCGCCAGGCGGCGCAGCTGGCGCGCGTCGAGCGGTGCATCGGTGGCGACGACGATGATGATCGAGCCCTTCTCGGGCTCCGACGCTTCCTTCGCTGCCTGCAGCGCCGCGAGCCGCTCGCCCACCGCGTGCCCGGCCAGCACCAGCTGCGGCTGGCGCCCGTAGTTCGCGAGCACCAGCGTGCCCACCGTGTGGGTCGTGCCGTCGGCCATCGCCACGCGACGCGACGCGCTGCCGATGCCGCCCTTGAGCTGGAAGCTGGACATGCCGCGTCCCGCGCCGACCGAGCCCTGTTCGAAATCGGCCCCGGCGGCGTCGAGCGCCTGCAGGTAGTCGGCCTCGGTCACGGCCAGCCGCTGGATGTCGTTGAGAAAACCGTCGTTGCACTCGAAGACCAGCGGATTCACCGTGGGCAGCGCGCGGCCGGTCTCGGGGTTGGCCGCCGCGCAGTGGCGGATCTGCGCGGTCGCCACGGTGCCGACCGAGAAGGTGTTGGTCAGCGCGATCGGCGTTTCCAGCACGCCGAGTTCGGCCAGCTGCACCAGCCCCACGCTCTTGCCGAAGCCGTTGAGCACCACGGCCGCGGCCGGCACCTTGTCGCGGAACGGGTCGCCGGCGTGCGGGCGGATCACGGTCACGCCGGTCTGCACCGGGCCGTCGGCCAGCGTGCGGTGGCCGACCGTGACGCCCGCGACGTCCGTGATGGCGTCTCGCGTGCCCGCAGGCAGGGTGCCGATGAAGGGCAGGGAGGTCGTCGAGGCCATGAAGAAAGAAAAAGAAGAACGGGCTTACTGGCGGTCGATCTTCGGATCGAGCGCGTCGCGCAGCGCATCGCCCAGCAGGTTGAAGGCCAGCACGGTGAAGAAGATGGCCAGGCTGGGGAACAGCGCCACGTGCGGCGAGGTCACCATGTCGGCGCGGGCTTCGTTGAGCATCGCGCCCCACTCGGGCGTCGGCGGCTGCGCGCCCATGCCCAGGAACGAGAGGCTGGCCGCCGTGATGATCGAGGTGCCCACGCGCATCGAGAAGTACACGACGATCGACGAGATCGTGCCCGGCAGGATGTGCCGCACGATGATGGTCCAGTCGGACGCGCCGATGCTGCGCTCGGCCTCGATGTAGGTCTGCTGCTTGAGCACCAGCGTGTTGCCGCGCACCAGGCGCGCAAATGCCGGCACGCTGAACACCGACACCGCCACCACCACGTTGGTCATGCTGCTGCCCAGGATGGCCACCACGCCCAGCGCCAGCAAAATGCCGGGGAAGGCGAACAGCACGTCCGAGATGCGCATCACGATGCGGTCCCACCAGCCTTCGTAGTAGCCGGCCAGCAGGCCGAAGGCCGTGCCGATGATGCCGCCCACCAGCACCGACAAAAAGCCGGCCGCCAGCGAGATGCGCGTGCCCGCCAGGATGCGGCTGAAGATGTCGCGGCCCAGCGGATCGACGCCGAACCAGTGCGTGGCCGAGGGCCCGCTGTTCAGCATGTCGTAGTCGAAGAAGTTCTCGGGGTCGAAGGGCACGATCCACGGTGCGAACACCGCGATCACCACCAGCAGCAGCACGAAGATGGCGGCCACGATGCCCACGGGCTGCTTCTTGAAACGGCGCCAGCATTCGCCCCAGGGCGTGCGGACCTTGCCGGCGGTCAGCGCAACGGCAACGGGGGACAGTGGAACGATGGATTCGGCAGACACGCCGGTAGCTTGCGTCATGGCTGCGTGCTCACTTGTAGCGGATGGTCGGGTTGATGTAGCCGTACAGCACATCGACCACGAGGTTGATCAGGATGAATTCGAGCGAGAACAGCAGCACCAGCGTCTGGATCACGGGGTAGTCGCGCATCTGCACTGCATCGACCAGCAGGCGGCCCAGGCCGGGCCAGTTGAACACCGCTTCCACAAGAATGGAGCCGCCCAGCAGGAAGCCGAACTGCAGGCCCATCATCGTGACCACCGGAATCAGCGCGTTGCGCAGCGTGTGCTTGAACACCACGCTGGTTTCGTGCACGCCCTTGGCGCGCGCGGTGCGCACGAAGTCTTCCTGGATCACTTCGACGAAGGACGCGCGCGTGAAGCGGGCCATCACGGCCGCGACGGCCGCGCCCAGCGTGATCGAGGGCAGGATGTAGTGCTGCCAGGTCGCGGCGCCCACCGTGGGCAGCCAGCCGAGCTGGACCGAGAAGATCTGCATGAGCAGCATGCCCAGTGCAAATGCGGGGAATGAGATGCCCGACACCGCCAGCGTCATGCCGATGCGGTCGGGCCACTTGTTGCGGTACACCGCCGACACGATGCCGATCCCCATGCCGAAGATCACCGCCCACACCATGCTGGTGATGGTCAGCATCACCGTTGGGAAGAAGCGCTCGGCAATCTCCGTCGACACCGGCCGCCGCGTGCGGATCGAGGTGCCGAAGTCGCCTTGCACCATGTGGGTGAAGAAGCTCACGAACTGCTGGGGCAGCGGCTTGTCCAGCCCGAGCTCCGCGCGCACCATGGCCACGGTCTGCTCGTCGGCGTCCTGGCCGGCGGCAAGGCGCGCCGGGTCGCCGGGGAGCATGTGGACGAACAGGAACACCAGCACTGCCACGATGAGCAGCGTGGGGATCAGGCCCAACAGTCGTTTGAGGAAGTAATTCAGCATGGGATACGGTTGTCGCGAACGGGCGATGGCACGGTGCCACCGCCCGCCGGACAGTCAGTCAGGGAAACGAAGGAGCTGCGATCAGTTCGACACCGACATGGCGTCGATGTTGATGTTCGCGTCAGGCATCACGAACACACCCGACAGGCGCTTGGCGTGCGCCGACAGGTTCTGCTCGGTGACCAGCGGCACGCGCGGCAGGTCCTTGCGGATCTCTTCCTGTGCGGTCTTGTACAGCGCAGCCTTTTCCTTGTCGTCCACCGTCACGAGCGCCTTGGCGATCGCGGCGTCGACCACGTCGCTCTTGTAGAACGACATGTTGTTGAGCTTGGGCGCCCACGACTCGGAGGCGAACAGCGGACGCAGGCCCCAGTCGGCTTCACCGGTCGACGACGACCAGCCCGTGTAGTACATGCGGACCTTGGCCGTCTTCGGATCGGGCCATGCATCGACCTGCTCGGTGCGCTGGCCCACTTCGAGCGCCTGCACCTGCAGCTTGATGCCCACCTGTGCGAGCTGCTGCTGCACGAACTGGATCGTCTTCTGGCTGGTCGTGTTGTTGTAGGCGCTCCACAGCACCGACTCGAAGCCGTTCGGGTAGCCGGCCTCGGCCAGCAGGGCCTTGGCCTTCTTCACGTCGTAGGGAATGGGCGCCATCTTCTCGGCGAACTTCACGCCCTGGGGCATCACGCCTTGCGCGGGGAAGGCATAGCCACCGAAGGCCACCTTCGACAGCGCTTCCTTGTTGATGGCGTAGCCGATGGCTTCGCGCACCTTCGGGTTGTCATACGGCTTTTGCAGCATGTTGAAGGCCAGGAAGCGCGTGATGATCGAGGGCGATGCCACCACTTCGAGCTTGTCGCTCTTCTTCAGCAGCTCGGCCTGCTCGTAGGGAATGGGGAAGGCAAAGTCGGCTTCGCCGGTCTGCAGCATCGCGGCGCGCGTGTTGTTCTCGAGCACCGGCTTCCATTGCAGGTTGTCGACCTTCGGGTAGCCCTTCTTCCAGTAGCCGTCGAACTTCTTGGCCTTCACGGCGTCGGTCTGCTTCCACTCGACGAACTCGAAGGGGCCGGTGCCCACGGGGTGGAAGGCGATGTCCTTGTTGCCCCACTTCTTCAGCGCGGTGGGCGAGATCATGGCGGCCGAGGCGTGGGCCAGCGAGTTGATGAAGGGGCCGAAGGGCTCCTTCAGCGTGATGCGCACGGTGGTCGGGTTCACGGCCTCGACCTTGCCCACGCGGTTGAACTGGTTGTAGCGCAGCAGCTTGTTGTCCTGGTTCAGCACGCGGTCGAGCGTGACCTTCACGGCTTCGGCGTTGAAGTCGGTGCCGTCGTGGAACTTGACGCCGCTGCGCAGCTTGATGGTGTAGACCAGGCCGTCCTTGGACACGTCGTAGCTCTCGGCGAGCACGTTCTGCACCTTCAGGTCCTTGTCGAACTGGAACAGGCCTTCATAGAAGGTCTTGGTCACGGCCGTGGTGATGGTCGTGTTGGTGTTGTACGGGTCCAGCGTTTCCGGCTGGTAGCCGATGGCCAGCACCACGTCTTTGGCAGCCAGTGCCGAGCCCGAGGCGGCGAGCGCGGCCAGGCCCAGCAGTGCGGATGCCCAGCGCAGGGAGGAAGAAGATTGCTTCATGGAAGAACTCCAGTCGGTTCGTGGAAAAAATGCAGGGGGCCTGCGGGTGAAAAAACGGTTCGGGATCAGAAGGCGCCGCCGATGGCATGCCGTGCCACGAAGTGCCCGGGCGCCACCTGCACCAGCGGCGGCACGTCGGGCTCGTCGCCCACGGCGCGGATCGGGCTGGGAATCTCGCCTTCGAGCAGCGCGCGCGGCTTGTGGCGGCGCGACGGGTCGGCCACCGGCACCGCGGCCATCAGCTTGCGCGTGTAGGGATGCTGCGGCGCCTCGAACACGGCGCGGCGCGGGCCGATCTCGACGATCTGGCCCAGGTACATCACGGCCACGCGGTGGCTGATGCGTTCGACCACGGCCATGTCGTGCGAGATGAACAGGAACGCCACGCCCAGCTCGCGCTGCAGGTCGAGCATGAGGTTGACGATCTGCGCCTGGATGGACACGTCGAGTGCCGACACCGATTCGTCGGCCACCACCACCTTCGGGTTCAGCGCGAGCGCGCGCGCAATGGCGATGCGCTGGCGCTGGCCGCCCGAGAACTCGTGCGGGTAGCGCTGCGCCACCTCGGGCGGCAGGCCGACCTTCTGCAGCAGCCAGTCGACGCGCTGCTGCGCCTCGGCGCCCTTGGCGATGCCGTGGATGAGCAGCGGCTCCATGATCGAGAAGCCCACCGTCACGCGTGGATCGAGCGACGCGAACGGGTCCTGGAAGATGAACTGGATGTTGCGGCGCAGCGCCTGCAGCTCGCGCGTGGGCAGCTCGCGGATGTTCTTGCCGCCGAACTCGATCGCGCCGCTCTGGCTCTCGACCAGGCGCAACAGCGAGCGGCCCGTGGTCGACTTGCCGCAGCCTGATTCGCCCACCAGCGCCAGCGTTTCGCCGGGGTACAGGTCGAAGCTGATCTTTTCCACCGCATGCACGCGGCGCTTCACGCGGCCGAAGATGCCGCTGCGCACGTCGAAGCGCGTCACGAGGTCGCGCACGCGCAGGATCGGGCCGGCGTCTTCGCGCACGGTGGTCTGCGGCGTGGTGTCGGTGCAGGGCACGGTCTCGGTGCTGTCTTCGGTGCGCAGCAGTTCGAACTTGGCCGGCAGGTCGGTGCCCTGCATCGCGCCCAGCTTGGGCACGGCCGACAGCAGCGCCCGGGTGTAGGGGTGCTGCGGCGCGGCGAACACGGTGTCGGAGCTGCCGGCTTCGACCTTGTCGCCGCGGTACATCACGAGCACGCGGTCGGCAATTTCGGCCACCACGCCCATGTCGTGCGTGATGAAGAGCACGCCCATGCGCATCTCTTTCTGCAGCTCGCGGATGAGCTGAAGGATCTGCGCCTGGATCGTCACGTCGAGCGCGGTGGTGGGCTCGTCGGCGATCAGCAGCTGCGGCTTGCACGACAGCGCCATCGCGATCATCACGCGCTGGCGCATGCCGCCCGACAGCTGATGCGGAAAGCGGTCGAGCACGTTGCGCGCTTCGGGAATGCGCACGAGTTCGAGCATGCGCAGCGCCTCGGCGCGCGCCGCCGCGTTGCTCTTGCCCTGGTGGATGCGGATGGCCTCGGCGATCTGGTCGCCGGCGGTGAACACCGGGTTCAGCGAGGTCATCGGCTCCTGGAAGATCATCGCGATGTCGGCGCCGCGGATGCCGCGCATCGTGCTGTCGCGTGCCTGCGCGAGGTCGAGCACTTCGCCGTTGCGCCGGCGGAAGGCCATGCTGCCGCCGAGGATGCGGCCACCACCGTGCTCCACCAGCCGCATCAGCGCGAGCGAGGTGACCGACTTGCCCGACCCCGATTCACCCACCACCGCGAGCGTTTCGCCGTGGTCGACGTGGAAGGACAGCTTCTTGACGGCGTCGACCGTGCGCTCGGAGGTCGAGAAGCGCACGGTGAGGTCGTCGACGGCGAGGACGCGGCCGTCGGGCAGATTCAGGGCAGGGGAGGACATGGCGGATGCGGGAGAAAAGTAGGGCGTGTGCGTCAGGCGAAGATGGCGGTGACCGGGGCTTCGTCGCCGCGCGCGTGGCCGCGGTACATGCCTTCGGTGTTGAAGGCCAGGCTCAGGTTGCCGTGGCGGTCGACGGCGATCAGGCCGCCGGTGCCGCTGATGGCGGGCAGCGACTCGTGCACCACGGCGTGCGTAGCCGCTTCGAGCGTGGCGCCGCCGTAGGCCATGCGCGCGCAGATGTCGTACGCGGCTGCGACGCGGATGAACATTTCGCCGCTGCCGGTGCACGAGATGGCGGCCGTGCGGTCGTCGGCGTAGGTGCCGGAGCCGATGAGCGGCGTATCGCCGACGCGGCCCACGCGCTTGTTGGTCATGCCGCCGGTCGAGGTGGCGGCGGCCAGGTGGCCGTGCATGTCGAGCGCCACGGCGCCGACGGTGCCGAACTTCTTGTCTTCGTCCAGCGGCGGCTTGGTCATGGCGGCGCCTTCGTGGTCGGTGACCACGCGGCCCGTGTCGCGCACGCGGTACAGCTGCTGGCGGCGCGCGTCGGTCGAGAAGAAGAAGGGCTCGACCATCTCCAGGCCGCGGTCGCGCGCGAAGGCCTCGGCGCCCGCGCCGGCCAGCAGCACGTGGGCGCCGTCCTCGAGCACGGCGCGCGCGGCGCGCACCGGGCGGCGCACGTGGCTCACGCCGGCGATGGCGCCGGCGGCGAGCGTGGCGCCGTCCATCACGGCCGCGTCGAGCTCGTGCGTTTCTTCGTGCGTGAACACCGCGCCGTAGCCGGCGTTGAAGAGGGGGCAGTCTTCGAGCATCTCGACCGCCAGGCAGGTGGCGTCGAGCGCGGACATGCCCTTGAGCAATGCGGCCTGCGCGGCGCGCACGATGGCCTGCAGCGCGTCGTGGTAGGCCTGCGCCTGCTCGGGGTTGGTCGTCGAGGCGCTGATGGTGCCGGCGCCGCCGTGGATGGCGATGACGGGCGTGACGTTCTTCATCGGGAAGCTTTCTTCTTTTTCTTGCCGGCGTCGGAAGCGACGGCGGCAGGGAGGGAGGGCATGGAGACTTCGCCGCGCGCATGGCCCTGGCCCAGCCCGCCGTGCAGCCACGGACGCACCGCCTGCAGGATGCGGCCGGCCGACTGCGCCGCGCCGGGCGCGCGCAGGGCGACCGCGCTGGTCAGTGCTTCGATCAGCGCGAGCACGCTGGTCTCGCAGTTGGGGCGGTAGCTGGTTTCGGTCTGGCCGTACAGCACCACATCGGCCAGCGGCGCGATGGGTGAGCTGGGCCGGTCGGTCAGCGCGAGCACCGCGCAGCCCTGGCCGCGCGCGATCTGCGCCAGCGCCACCGTGTCGGTGAGGTAGCGCGGAAAGGTCAGGCCGATGAACAGGTCCTGCGGCCCCGCATGCATCAGCGTGCGCGCCGAATGCGTCACGCCGCTCACGCTGGAGAGCATGCGCACGTCGCTGCAGGAGCCATCGAGCCCGTGCTGCAGCAGCCCCGCAAGCCAGGCGCTGGCGCCGAAGCCGCCGATGTAGATCGAGCGGGCCTTCAGGATGCGCTGCACCGCGGCCTCGCAGGCGGCGTAGTCCAGCGACTGGCGCGTGGCTTCGATGTTGCGGCGGCTCTCGTCGAGCGCGGTGGCGAACACCTCGGCCACCGTGGTCGGGTGCTCCAGGTTGCCGCGCAGCCGCTCGACCGGCGCCACCAGCGGCTCGAAGCCGCGCACGAGCTCGGCGCGGAAAGCGGCGTAGCCGTCGAAGTCCAGCGCGCGCGCAAAGCGGTTGGCCGTGGCCACCGACACGCCGGCCGCGGCGGCGAGCTCGTCGATGGGCAGCGTCGCGACCTGCAGCGGATGTCCGAGCACGAAGTCGGCCACCTGCCGGTGCGAACGCGTCAGCCGCGGCAGCGCCTGCGCAATGCGCTGGGCCACGGTGGTGCCTGGGGTGTCGACGTTGGTGCTCATGGGGCGGGCGATGCACCGGGAAGGGTGCGAGTGATGTAAATCAGTTTACAAATATATGTCAGTTATGAAAATTTTCTGTCATTCCCGAGCGATATCGCAAGTAGCGGGCCAGCCGCGAGGGGCTTTGGCAAGGGGCGGAAGGGGCGTGTTTCCCTTGTGGGGCGCCGTGTCCGGGGCTGTTGGGGCTCGGTCTTCAGGGATTTCCCTGATGCTGTCGTTTCATCCCCACGGGCGGGGGATCGGGCGCTTTGGAAACGAACGAATTAACTGCGAGGACGGGGTTGCATAGCGACATTGACGGTGCGGGGGCCAGCCCTGAGTATCCCGAGCGGCGCGTCTTGCGCCGGGGAACGAGGAACCAACATGAGACTGGAATGGCTTCGCCGCGCGCTCGCGGTGATGGGCTGCTGTGTGATGT